>JAADEE010000303.1 GCA_013153575.1 Chlorobiota bacterium | reverse complement strand
CAAATAAGTATTACCGGCATTTATTTCTTCTTTTACTTTATTGAAAGAATTTTTGTACTCTGATAAACTAATAGGATTTTTCTCAAAAAATAAAGTCTCATTTTTTATATTTCCTTTGTAATTTGTAAAATTATTGAAAGAAAATTTAATTTTGTTATTATTTATTTCGTCATTAGTAAGAATAATTGCTTTTGTAAATTCAAAGTCAATAATAAACAAAAAAGGAGTTCTGTTTTTTCCTAATTTGTTCATTTTTTTTATGGCGTCAAGTTTATTATACATTTAAAATTTGTATAGTTTTATTTTTTTCAATTTCTTGCAAAGAAAATAAAAAACAACATATAAAAAGGAAGTTTTGTTAAAAGACTTCCTTTTGTTATTTTTGCAAATTCAAATTTCAAATATAGTAAAATGAAAATATCCTACAATCAACTAAAACAATATATTGATATTGACTTAAAACCCGAAGAACTTTCAAAAATACTTACAGATATAGGTTTGGAAGTAGAAGGACTTGAAGAGTTTGAAAGTGTAAAAGGCGGACTTGAAGGTCTTGTTATTGGCGAAGTTAAAACTTGTGAAAAACATCCAAATGCCGATAAACTTAGTGTTACAACTGTTGATGTAGGTACTGGTGAGCTATTACCTATTGTTTGCGGAGCACCAAATGTTGCAGCAGGGCAAAAAGTAATTGTTGCTACCGTAGGTACAACTTTATACGATGGCGATAATGACTTCAAAATTAAAAAAGGAAAAATAAGAGGTGAAGTTTCCCTCGGAATGATTTGTGCTGAAGATGAAATAGGATTAGGAAATTCTCATGATGGAATTTTAGTCCTTCCGGAAGATGTTAAAACAGGAACTCTTGCAAAAGATTATTTTGAAATAGAAAAAGATACTATATTTGAAATAGGTTTAACACCAAACCGTGCAGATGGAGCATCTCACCTTGGTGTTGCTCGTGATTTGCTTGCTTATTTTAAACATATAGGCAAAAATGTAGAGCTTAAAAAACCTGATGTCAGCAAATTTAAAGTTGATAATAATAATCTTCAAATTTCTGTTGAAATTGAAAATAATGAAGCTTGTAAAAGATATTCAGGAGTAACAATTTCAGGAATTGAAATTAAAGAATCGCCCGAATGGTTACAAACAAGACTTAAAGCAATAGGCTTGCAACCGATTAATAATGTTGTAGATATTACAAACTTTGTTTTGCACGAAACAGGGCAACCTCTTCATGCTTTTGATGCTGATATGATTAAAGGCAACAAAGTGATTGTTAAAACATTAGAAAATGAAACAACTTTTAAAACATTAGACGAAGAAGACCGTAAACTTCATAGTGAAGACCTTATGATTTGCAATTCAGAAGAAGGAATGTGTATTGCAGGAGTATTTGGAGGTGCAGAATCAGGAGTTTCCGGCAAAACAAAAAATATTTTCTTAGAAAGTGCATATTTTAATCCTGTTTGGGTTAGAAAAACTTCAAAACGTCATGCTTTGCAAACAGATTCATCTTTCCGTTTTGAGCGTGGTGTTGACCCAAATAATACAATTTATGCTCTTAAACGTGCTGCACTTCTTATAAAAGAAATTGCAGGAGGAAGCATTTCATCTGAAATTATTGATATTTATCCTGAACCTATTAAAGACTTCAAATTTGATGTTCTTTACTCACATATCGACAGACTAATCGGTAAAAAAATTGAACATAATGTTATTGATAATATTTTAGATGCACTTGAAATTAAAATTGTTGACAGGGCAGATGACCGTATAACTGTTGAAGTTCCGCCATATCGTGTAGATGTTACTCGCGAAGCAGATATTATTGAAGAAATTTTAAGAATTTACGGATATAACAATATTGCATCGTCAAATTCTGTAAAATCTACGCTTTCGTACGCACCAAAACCTGATGCAAATAAACTTAAAAATATTGTTTCAGAATTTTTGAGTTCACAAGGTTTTTCTGAGGCAATGTCAAATTCATTAACCAAAGGTAAATACTACGAAACTGAAAATGGTTTTAATGAGGAACAATCTGTTAAAATATTGAATGCCTTAAGTATTGACCTTAATGTTATGCGTCAGGATTTGCTTTTCGGAAGTTTAGAAGCTGTTATCAGAAATATAAATTTCAGAAATACAGATATTAAACTTTATGAATTTGGTCAAACTTATAAATTTGAAAAAACTGAAAGTGATAATCCTTTAAATTCTTATAAAGAAGAACAACATTTGGCAATTACCGTTTCCGGAAATAAAACACCTGTAAATTGGAATACTCCGGAGGCAAAAACTGATTTCTATTACTTAAAATCACATATTGAAAGCATTTTTAAACGTTTAAATTTCGATACTGAAAAAATGAAATCGGAAGAAACTGATAGAGACATTTTTGCATACGGAATTAAGCACAGCATTAACAATAAAACTTTGGTTGAAATAGGTAGAGTGAGTAATAAATATTTATCTGTTTTTGGTATTGAGCAAGAAGTATTTTATGCCGATATAAATTGGGATAATGTTATAAAATACTTGCCGGAAACACCAAAATTTAAAGTAATATCAAAATTTCCGGCTGTTAAGCGCGATTTAGCTTTGCTACTTAATAAAGATGTGAAATTTGCTCAAATTCAAGAACTTGCATATAAGACAGAAAAGAAACTTCTTAAAAATGTAAGTATTTTTGATGTTTTTGAAGATGAAAAACTTGGAGAAAATAAAAAATCATATGCTGTAAGTTTTATAATTCAAGATGAAACAAAAACTTTAAAAGATAAGCAAATTGATAAAATTATGAAAAAGCTTCAATATACTTTTGAAAAAGAATTGGGTGCTGAATTGAGATAAGTTTTGTATATTTACAATATCCTAAAAATGATATTATGCAAACAATTGAATTGCAAAATGAACTTATAAGACGAATTTTGGAAATTGAGAATGTAGATTTACTTAAAAAAGTTAAATCATATTTTAATTCAATTCAAAAAGAAAAAACTTATAAACTTTCAGAAACTGAAAGCTTAATTCTTAATGAGAGAGAAGTTCAATATAAAAAAAATAAAGTTTTAATTTCAAACGAAGATGTTTTTAAGGAAATTGAAGCTATGTTATGAAGATTATTTGGACAAGTGAA
>JAADEE010000122.1 GCA_013153575.1 Chlorobiota bacterium | reverse complement strand
TTACCTGTGAAGCCAAATAGTCTCCACCACCTGCTTTTTTCCAATAGGTTTTGGCAATGTTCCACATAACCAATTCTTCTGTTTTCAGTTTGAGTAAGTGCCGGTAAACGGTGGGTTTTTGCTTCTTGTTGTCTAAAATCACCTTAAAAATGTAATCTATATTCGTATTAGGTGAATCAATATTAGATAAGTAGTCTCTTATGAAAGCATAATCGGTATAATTAAATGTGTAACTCTTGTCTTTCAAATTGGAAGCCGTTTTTTTTCTTTCTTGCAATTCCGCTTCTTTTTTGGTTTTAAATTGTTGCCATTCTTTTTTAAATATTTTTTTTAACGAAATAATGTCAGCCGGTAAAGCAAAACTTCGGACATAAAAATTATCCAAAAGTTTATCTACATGTTCCGGTGTAGAAATATCATTAATTTTAAAAACTTTCATCCAATGAGACAAATCATGTTGATCAAAGGAATGAATATTTTCCTTTAAATCACGTATTTGTCTATCCGCCACCCATTGAAAAATATCTTCCAAACTCTTGCTGTATTTTATGCCATGCACTATATAATCAAACAAATGCTTGTAATCTTCTTTTAATTGTTCCACTGCTGTTTTCGAAACAAATTCTTTTGCTTTTTGTTCCACTTTATCAATGGTATTGTTTTCATACCTGCCAAAGTATCTGAAATATTGACGAGCAATGCCATACGTATTCATATTAAAAAATTTATGGCGGATATAATCTTCGGACGTATTATATCCTTCCAAATCAATCTGGTTGATATACACATCATAGAGCAATTTGTAATGCAAATAATGTAATATTACATCTATTTTTCTTTTGGAAGCATACTTCCAAGGTTTTGCTTTTTGTTGGTTTTCATCAAGAAAATTTCTTAAATCCTTTATTCGAGTGTTGATATAATCTTTGGTTTTATCCTGTAAATAATTATCTGCCATTTGTTTTGTTTTTGACGCTTGTCTTATCGAAACAGGCAATAATTTATTTAAGCTGATATCCTTATATTGTTTTTGATATAACTCTACCAATTTTGCACTATTTACATTTTGAAATTTTTGGATACGTCCATTGATAAATTTATAAATATCGTCCCATACATTTTTTTCTTTTTCCATATGAACAACCACCCACTTCATCAACAAATCGGGTGGTATAATGATATTGGAAACATTGTTTGAAGTTTCTATTTGTATCATTACATTGTTCTTATTGATGTAAAAACTAAAACCTTCCGGCGGTTTGATATATTCGTTTCCTTCCTCATCAATGGATTTTGCAGGTTTTTGTCTTTCTTTTAGCTCTTCCGGTGTAACAAACACAAATGAACGCTTCAACTCTTTTAAGTGGTTTAATAATACTTGTCTCTTTTTTTCATCATTTTCATTTTTAATCATATCTTTAATAGCCGTCAAACTGATGGTTTCATCAAAATTTGTGTTTTCTTTGATATATTTTAATCTGTCAGTAGCAGTTTTAACTATTGCTATTTTTATTTGATAATTGTTTATATCAGAATTTTTAATCACATCGTCATCCAATAAATATTGAAGCAAAGTTTGGGTATAAACATTTCTTTTTCTAACCGGTATAAGCATTTTATTGAGTTCATCCCGTTTGGCCTTATTTTTTTTAGCTTTTTCTAACTTCTCACGAACTTTGTATGGCTTTTCATATTTGGAAAACTTATTATTTTTTAATTTATTAGTAAGTTGTTCAATTTTTTGTTTTAAGCCTGTTGGTAACCTATCCAATTCCTTATATACCTTTTGGTTTTGTTTATCAATTATATCGTAAATAAAACGCAACTGCGGGTTGTTGGAATACGGTAAGGTGGAAAGTTTGGAAGTAATATTCCTAAATTTTAGCAGATTATCATCATAATTATTAATCGAGTATTTTTCTTGCAAGGAATAATAAGTAAAAAAAGTATGCAAAGTATTTTGATATCCTTCCACATCTTTTAAGCCTCGCCATTTATCTAAAATGATTTTGGCTTGCCTTTTGTATAAAAACATGGTAGCGATAAACAACTGTCCATCTATCGTTAAATTATTGTTTTCATCTAGTAATGTTAAGTTAGCAAATCTTTTAATTACACCATCTATTTGTTTAATCTTCTTGTCATAAGATTTACTTATATTTTTTATTTTTTTCTCATTTGTAAATTTTTTTATTTGTTCCTCTTTTTCCGCAATTATCTTTTGTTTTCTATTGTTTAATGATGTCAATAAATGACGGTGAACATCATCAAAACGTTTTTGGAACCAATTTTTGGCTTCGTCAAAATCATCTTGTGTCAGTGTTTCAGTTTCATTTTGAAACAAATCTTTAAAAGAAAGTATTCCTGGCTCATGAACATAATGCGAATAATAATTTCGCAAACGTTCTACAGTTCCATATAAGGTATATTCAATTTTTCTGAAATTATCTATCGCTTCATATTTATAATCTTGTTCGGCTGTTATCAAATTACTTTGGTGAATATCTTCGATATTGGCATAATATTTATTATTGAAATAGCGAATAAGCATATCCGACATATCAGCTATATCTTGTATGGGTTTAACTTTGGTAAAGGGCTTGCGAATATTTCTGTAATTTTCATAAGCCATATTAAAAGCCAAGGATAAAAGAATTTGTTTGGCAGGTGTCGGCAAATAATAATCATCCAAATTAATTACATTACCTACTTTATGTTTTTGTGGCTTTATTCTGCCTTTACCTTTTTTCTTTTCGGGTAAATAAACAAATTTTTTTTCTTTTAAATGACTTTTTGTTGCGTCTTTTAATCTTTTTAGTTGTTCGTTTTTCATAGCAAAAATATAAATAGGTTAACTTTTTTCTCCATATAAAGCGTAATATGTCCAAAACATACGTTCTACCATTTTTTTTCGATTCCATTTTGCCGAAAAAATACTTAAAATCATAATGAGTACCGTTAATATTAATATGTATAAATAGTAATCATGTTGATAGTAATAAGCCATTATTACTGTGGGAATCAACAAAAGCAATCCCAAAGTAAAAAAATTACGAAAAAAGAAATAAAAACTTTGAAAACTTTTAGGAACGGCTATTTTGTTATTAGCCTCCAATGTAAAATAAATCTTATCCCACACCTGTTCAATTTT
>JAADEE010000120.1 GCA_013153575.1 Chlorobiota bacterium | reverse complement strand
ATATTTTACTACATTTTTTACATTTGATTGGTATTTTAAGTTTATCTGTCGACTTAAAATGTTTTTTTAAAGCATTATTAAACCATTTTTCAGTTATCAAAGAATAGTCATAATTTTTTTCTCTAAAAAATTTTTTATAAGTTTTCAAAAATTGATCATAAGAGAGTTTTTTATCATAATAAACACAGTTATTACAAATTTTACGCTCATCTCTAATTTTATACCAATTTACTTTAAATTTTCCATGTTCATGACAAATAAATTCTAAATTAATTTCTTTTTGATTTTTATAATTTTTTTCAAACCATTCTTTATTAAAATTTAATATGTAATTTTTATTGTATTTTTGATTAATTTTATTTATTTTTTCTTGAATACTTTCGAAAGTTGGTTTATTAGTTTTACCACCTTTATAATTTTTAAATTTTTGAGCATTTTTTATATTTGCGCATTTACGACATCCTTTTCTTTTTAAAAATTGAGATATGCTTTGTTGGTACTCTCCATGTATAGGACATGTTAAAAGTAATTTAGTTTTTTCTTTTGTAGTATAATTTTGCTCAAACCACTCTGAAGTTAAACATTCTTTTTTAATCTTTGAAAGATCAATATTATTTTCTTGCGCTTCAAGTAAAAATCGATAGAAAATTAATTTCTTATGTTTGGTTGTTTTTATTTCAAATTTTTTAAATGATTTTTTAATTAAATTAGTCCATGAGATTTCTGTAATAAATTTATTTTTATAAAAAATAGGAATTTTGAATCCTGTTGTTTTACAATAATTTTTATTAAACCATTCTTCTGTATAAATAAAATCAAATTCATCTGAAATTTTATCTTTTATAATTCTTATAAATTTTTCATAAGTTAATCTATTTTCTTTTTTATTTTTATTGGGTATCGTAATTATTTTTTTGCTTTTATTTTTTTTACGAGAATCTGCTACGCATTTTTGACAATTTCTAAAATTTTTGATTAAAAAAAATTGTTTTATGTATTTTCCATGTTTTGGGCAAAAACATTCTAAATAAGTTTTTTGATTTGTAGTATAATTTTTATCAAACCATTCTAAAGTTTTTTGATAATCTAATATTTTTTGATTAAATTTTTGCTCGTATTTATTAATGATATCTAAATATTTTCCAAAAGAAATTTTTTTAGGCATTGATGTTACCTTTATTAAAAATTATTTTCTTTATACTTTCAATGAAAAGCTTTATTTGATCTTAATTCTAGCGACAAAAAAAGAAAGGAGAGCTAATCCTTAATGGATTATGCTCCCATGCTTAAGAAAGCTTCATAGTTTTTAAGTCTAATCACACCATGTCCTTCCGGTCTTACTAAGCCTATCCACGTACGAGATTTAATGAAGGTTCTTCTAATTGAATTATCAACACTTAGCAAGATATACAACGGTTTATAAGTTACCATTAGAAGTGTTGATTGAGATAGTGTTGGATTAGTAATTAGCAAGTGAATTAGATCTGGGCTAATCGCGTAACTTTCAACGATTTCAAGTTTAGCGAAATCAGGTGTACCACCAGCTTTAACACCACCAGTACCTTCAAATTTATCGAATCTAACTACATATTCTTGAAGTGATTTAAGAATAGCTGCAACATCAATACCACAAGCTAGATATTGAACTTCCATATTGTTAGTTCTTCTCATTTGCTCAACAAGCGCATTAATTGCTGGAATAATGTTTTTGAATACATCAAGAACATTTGCAGCTTTGAAGTTATCTCCAATGAATTGACTTAGATCTACTTCTCTATATTGATTAATAGTTTGTAGATATGGAATATTGCTTTCAAGAATTTCAGCAATTTCAAAATCTCTGTTTAGTTTAATTTGATGTTTTACAAAGTTTTTAAGTTCAGCAATAATATTTACATTGAATAGAGATTTCCAATCTTGGATTACTTCTTCAATGTTTTCTACTTCGAAGCTATCTTCGATATCTGCGTTTACATCGATGATATCTTGTCTTGGATATGCTCTTACAACTCCTCTACCATTTCCGTTACCGAAAATTCTGAATTTAACTTCAAGTTTATCAGGAGTTACAGTTTTATCACCTGGTTCAATTGTTACAAGTGACCAAGTAATTGTACCAGTATCAAAATCAACGCTTCCTTGAACTTTATATACACCACCTTCAACACCTGGAACTACAAGGTTATCATATGCAAAATTTCCTCTTGCATCAGCAAGTGCAATAATAGGAACATTTACGATTTCAGTAGTATTACCATCGTCAACTTTAACATCAACACTTACAACTTTGAAATTTCTTTTAGAAATTCTAAAGTCACCTTTAGCTACACCAAGTTCTGCATAAAGATTTGCACTAGTTGCAACTTTGAATTGTTTGAAATCTGGTCTAATCATTCTAGTTGCAGTTGGGAACATGTACTCTTGTACATTACCTTTTTCATCAATAATTTTTGCTGTCCATCTTAGTCTTGGAATAGACATTACAGGTTTATCAGTTGGATAAACAGTTACAATTTTTTGAAGAATTGGATCAGCATAAATATTTACCAACATTGGAAAACTTGCTACAGCGTAAGCAATTGCTTCTGGTGAACTCATAAGAGCATTTGCTTCTTCAAGTAGCATTCTTCTTTGTCTTTCGAGAACTGGTCTAATTTTTTTAACTTCGCTCTCTTCAAGACCTTCCATAAGTTTATCAGCATACATTTCAAAATATGCGTCATCAGTTAATACATCAGCAGTTGCTGCTGGATCTGCAAAAAGTGTGTCTCTATGTTCTGTTACGAACGCGTCATAATTCTCTAGAATTAGATTGTCAACAACTTTAGCCATTGAATCTCCTTTTGTAAAATTTAATTTTTTAATAGCGCTAAAAAATGATCAACAATGATCAGTGGTGATCATTTTCAGTTTTTTGTTAAAATAACTGAAGCTAACATAGCTTTCAGCTTTATTAAATTGTTATAAACAAGATCAATTAATGATCTTGGCTAAATTATTGTTATATATTACAAAAAAAAGTTTTCTTTATAAGCTCTATTTTTCAACGACAAAAAATAGGAGAGCTTAAAACGCTCTCCATAAATATACTAAGTTTCCAGCATCATAAATCCTTCTATAACCGGAATTAAACATTATTTCGGTTTCCGTTAAAGAAGGATCAA
>JAADEE010000147.1 GCA_013153575.1 Chlorobiota bacterium | reverse complement strand
GATAATAATCATAACCCTACTTTTATAAAAGATTCCATAGTAAATATTATATTAAAGATAAATCGTACATTTATACTTTATTTTGTCTTAAACCTCCAAACTCCATCCCAATTTTCAGGAGTATTTTTCAATAAATAATCTATTCTTTCCAAAAATATTTTCAATGTTTTATCATTTTTTCAAAATTCTGTATTTAACAATTCTTCAAAAACATTTTTTGCCAAGTCAAACTTACCTTCAAAATAGTAATCCAGTCAAATTTGCCAATCTTTAATATATTTTCTTATTTCATCTGTAATTTCATTTTCAGAAAATAACATTAATTCGTAAATTTTAACTGGCTGAGTTTTTCATTTTACTGTAATTTTATCAAGCAATCTAATTGCAAACTTATATTTTTCTTTTAGTTGATTATAAAAATCTTCTGACATAATTACCCTAGTATCATAATATTTATTAATACCTTCCAACCTAGAAGCCAGATTTACATTATCACCAATAGCCGTATAATTTAACTTAGAACTATCACCTACTTCTCATACAACAGCTTCTCAATAATGAAGTCAAATTCTTGTTTTTAAATCAATATGCTTTCAAATTTTATCATAAACCATTTCTTTTATTTTTTTATGTAACTTTTGAAACTTAATAACATTTTTAGCAATTAAATCAAAATTAGGCTTGTTTTCCCAAAAAGCCATAATAGCATCTCAAATATACTTATCAACATAAATTTTTGTCCCTTTTAAAGCAAAATTAGCTTCTTCAAAATAAGTATTTAACATTTCTACTACTTCTGGAGCAGTTAATTTTTCTGAAATATTAGTAAAAGAAGCAATATCTGTAAACATCAAAGCAATTTTCTTTCTTTCTGTCATCTTTGTTTCTCACAATCTTTCCTTTTTTTCCAATACCATTTGACCTACATAAGTAGAAAACCATTTTTTAAATTTTTCTTTGTTTATACCAGTAATTAGCAAAATATGTAAAATATCCAACAACAATTTTATAAAAAATAAAAACAAAATGGTTCCCACTGGAATAATAATTCACTTTGCATTAAAAAGTATTATATAACCAATAAAAACAGCTCCTGACAAAGAAACAAATGCTACAAAAGATTTTAATTGATCCCTTCATAAAATTACAAATAAATATCAAATTACAAACAACATTACAATTATAAGAAAACTCCGACCCAAAGGAGCCTTAAAAGTCCAAACCTTACTATAAGCAGACAAAAAAGAGTTTATATGAAAACTCACTCCTGGTATTAAACCTAAATAAGAAACTTTAACATCATTTAAAGTATTATCTGTTGCCCCTACAAAAACTGTTTTATCAGAAAATATACTTTCAGGATATTGAATTTTATTTTTCAAAATATCAGCTAAAGAATAACTATACTTTGGATAAACAGTAAAAATTCTTACAAATAAATAATCCTGCCCATGATTATCCTTACTTAAAGGAATTTTAAATTTTATCCTTGGATTTGTGGTATTTATAATCAGATAGTCTGGACTTAGGTTAAACCAAGAAAACAAAAAACTTTTTCATTTTTGAACCTTAATATCTAGCTTTTTTCAAATAGCTCAATTTAAATATAATTTATTTAAGTAAGTAGCCAACCCTAAAGTTAAAACATCATTTTTAAAAGGTATAACCCCATCATTAATTTGGTTTTTATTTGTATGAGATTGTACATAACCTAACCAAACTCCTCTGTCTAAATAATCCTTTGAAGGCAAAGCAAGTTTTCCATTATCAGCAGGAATCACTCATAAAACTACATTTCACGATAAAGCTTTTATCAATTGTTGATTAAAATATTTAACAGTTGCATTAAAATATTTTTGAGCTTTATCACCAGTTCCCAAAACTAATTTTCCAAAAAAAACATCAAAAGAAACATTTTTAACTCACCACGAATTTAGTTTCTTCAAAAGTTGTGCATAATATCACCTATGAAAAGTCCAGGTAGTAACTCACATTTCATCAAAAAACTTTTTGTCTATCTTTACCAATACCACGTCATCTACTCATTTAACATTTTTATCTACAAAAAAATTAGGATAAAGCTGTTTTGTAATCCAATCATCCAAAGCAGAAAAGGTTCAGTTTTTCAAAAAGAACAACGAACTAAAAATTAAAATTAAATTAACTACTAAGAAAATTAAATTAAGTTTTTTTTCCTTAAACATTAGCAAATTTTATAGGTTAAACTAAGATTTTTTTGTATTTTTTATTTTATATAAAATTTTCTCTAACTCTTTCTTTTCATCAGCTGGAATTTTATCTCATTCTAAGTTTGAAGCCAATAATTTCATAACTTGCTCTTCTGAAAAGCCTAATTTAAGCAAAGCTTTTGCTAAATCTTCATTTTTAGATATTTCAGAAATATTTATACCAGTTACTTTTGATAAAATTTGTTTTACATAATCTTTTGCAGTATTAGACAACTGCAACAAAGTAATTTGTTTTCACAAAACTGCATCTTCAATAAACTTTTTAAGAGAATGTTTTTGTAAGTCTTCCTTAATTTTTTCCTTATATTTTTTCAAAAATTCTTCTAATGTCATATTTTTTGCAGTTTCAGAATCTACTTTACCCATTAATTTCTTCAATTCATCCTCAGAAATCCCTACTTTAGTAGCTAAATATTGTAAACTTGTTTCGTCTTTCAATAATTTAGAAATTTTTTCATTTAATAGTTTTTTATGTTCTTTATCAGAAGAAATATTTTGAACTACTGTTTTTGGTGTAAATGAAACTTTTGTTAAATCAGAAGCTTTAGAATCTGCCTCCTTAATAGCTTTTTCTTCAGTTCCTGATGTATGTCTTGCAACTTCATCCAACCAAGGTTTAATTTTTTGATCAAATTGATTTTGTTGTTTAGATGAAGGTAATTTTTCAAGTGTCTCTATACCCTGTGCCAAAGAACCAATACTTTGACCACCAGCAACTGGAATAATAGGAGCTGCTTTTGCCATATTTTGTGCAAAACTTTGAACAGAAGAAGCAATTTTTTCAGTAACTTTACAACTTTTCAAAGCAGTAAATACAGCTATCCACATAAAACCAATACCAAAAATCCGTTTAATTAAAAGTGTAAAGAATTTATCCAAAGCTGAAAAATTTGTAACCATCACAGAAGACGAATCTG
>JAADEE010000010.1 GCA_013153575.1 Chlorobiota bacterium | reverse complement strand
CCGAAGCATGTCTTCGCAAACTTTCTTGAACTTTTTCTTTAAACAATTCAGGTTGTTCCTTAATCATTTTATTTGCTTCTTCGTAAGAAACACCAACAGGATAATATCCGCCTGTCCAAGGAATGTGTAATGAAGTTTGGTCGGAACCAACATGAACAAAAATTTCTTCATCATAAAAACGCTCCCACACATCAACAACATTACCGATGTATGCAAAAGAAACAACAGCATTATTTTTTTGAGCTTGTTTTACTTTTGCGACAAGCTCATCCATATCATCAATTAAAACATCAACCCAGCCTTGCTCGTACCTTTTTGTTGCTGCTTTTGGATTTACTTCGGCAGCAACCGAAATACATCCTGCAATATTTCCAGCTTTTGGCTGTGCTCCACTCATTCCTCCAAGTCCTGCAGTTAAGAAAATTTTACCGTTAGGATTTTCATCTTTTTTAAGAATTTTCCTGAAAGCATTCATTAAAGTTATTGTTGTTCCGTGCACAATTCCTTGCGGACCAATGTACATAAACGAACCTGCCGTCATTTGCCCGTATTGAGTAACTCCAAGAGCATTATATCTTTCCCAATCATCAGGTGAAGAATAATTTGGTATCATAAGTCCGTTTGTAACAACAACACGAGGTGCATCTTTTGAAGAAGGAAATAATCCCATAGGATGCCCTGAATACATATTCAAAGTTTGCTCATCTGTCATTATTGCCAAATACTGCATAGTTAACAGGTATTGTGCCCAATTTTGAAATACTGCACCGTTCCCACCATAAGTTATTAACTCCCAAGGATGTTGTGCAACTGCAGGATTTAAGTTGTTTTGTATCATTAGCATAATTGCAGCAGCTTGTTGAGTTTTTGCAGGATATTCTGAAATAGGTCTTGCATACATTTCATAATCAGGTTTGAAACGATACATATAAATTCTGCCAAAATCTTTTAATTCTTGTGCAAATTCAATTGCTAATTCCTTATGCCATTTTTTAGGAAAATAACGTAAAGCATTGCGGATTGCTAATTGCTTTTCTTCGGCAGATAAAATATCTTTTCTTTTTGGTGCTCTGTTTATTCCTTCGGGATATTGTTTTTTTTGTGGAAGTTCCGATGGTATTCCTTGTAATATTTGCTCTTTGAATGTCATGATTTTGAAATTTACTTTGTTGCAAAACCGTTGAAACGGTTTCTTTTATTCTTCTTGTTTTTTATTTAATTTACAATAAATTCTTTATTTTTAACAAGTTCAATCATTGCATTAATGTCATCTTTAAGAATTCTGTCGTCTTCGAGTTTTGCAACTTTTTTTCTGATAATTGCAAAGTTCTTTTCAATAATTTCAGAAAACTTAAATGGTCGCCTAAATTCCATTGCTTGTGCTGCATACATAAGTTCTATTGCTAAAATTTTTTCTACATTTCCAAGAATTTGATTGAATTTTCTGCCAGAAATACTTCCCATTGAAACATGGTCTTCTTGCCCCAAAGAAGTTGGAATACTATCTGCCGAAGGCGGAAAACACAATGATTTATTTTCGGTAACCAAAGCCGCTGTTGTATATTGAGGTATCATAAAACCTGA
Source organism: Chlorobiota bacterium (assembly GCA_013153575.1). Classification (GTDB taxonomy): domain Bacteria; phylum Bacteroidota; class Bacteroidia; order Bacteroidales; family JAADGE01; genus JAADGE01. The sequence goes on along the minus strand of JAADEE010000010.1, from coordinate 1,587 downwards.
ATTTAAACCTCCGCCTGTTGTAAGCAAACGAGGCAAACCAAATTTACCTTCAAGAAGTAAATAACTTCTTCTGTCAGAAATATTGCCTAATTCTGCAGCTGCAAGTGAACCGTAATCTAATGCCATTGCAAGTGGTTGTCCATGAAAATTTCCTCCTGAAATTGCTTCTGTTTCACTTAAAACAATAGGATTGTCGGTTACAGAATTCATTTCAATTTCAGCAAGTTCGTTTAAATGATAATAGGCATTTCGTGATGCTCCATGCACTTGTGGTATGCATCTCATAGAATATGGGTCTTGCACACGTGAGCAACTTCCATGAGAGGCAATATTCTCAGAATTTTGGAATAAATCTCGCATATGTTTTGCAACTTCTAAATTTCCTTTGTAAGGTCTTATTTGGTGAAGTTGCTCTTTAAAAGGCGATGCACTTCCTTGATAGCCTTCAATACTCATTGCTCCTGCAAGGTCAGCTAAATTCAGCAAATATTCCATTTTGTCAAGACCAGTAATTGCATGAGCAAGAATAAATTGCGTACCATTTATTAATGCCAATCCTTCTTTTGCTGCAAGTTTAATAGGTTTTAACTTATGGTTTTTTAAAACTTCTTTTGCAGAAATAATTTTATTGTCAACCCAAAAATCACCTTCGCCTAAAAGCGGCAAAAACAAATGCGAAAGTGGTGCTAAATCACCAGATGCACCAACTGAACCTTGCTCTGGAACAACAGGAAGTAAGTTATTCTCAACAAAGTACAAAATCCTTTCAATAACTTCTAATCTTATTCCTGAAAATCCTTGACAAAGTGCATGAACTTTCAAAATCATCATTAACTTTGAAATTTCTTTATCAATAGGATTGCCTACACCAACAGCATGTGTAATTAATAAGTTTTCTTGAAGTTTGCCTGTTTCTTCGGGTGTTATTTGCACATCACATAAAGGACCAAAGCCGGTATTTATGCCATAAACTGCTTTGCTACCATCAGATATAACATCAACTTTACGTCTGCATTCGTTTACTTTTGCCTTTGCTTCGTCTGTTAGTTCAGCATTTAATTTACCATTTGCAATGGCAATAGCTTTATTAACTGTTAAAGTATCTATTCCGTATTTAAACATAAGTTTTAACTTTTAGTTGCTTTTTCGCAAAGATAATTTAAAAAATTATCTTCTTGAAAATTCAGCAAATAGAATTTTTATGTTTTAAAACCCATATTTTAAGAAACTTATTTTAAAACCCTTTTGTAATTAAAATTAACTGATGGTTGTATTTGTTGCGATGCTTTATATCGTTTAATTAATGTGTTAATTCTGTTGCTCGATGGTTTCTCAAAACTTAAATCGATTAAGAAATTTTTAAAGCCTTTTTGTTTGAATTTATTTACATATTGCATAAATGAAACAGGTATTTCAGGAACAGTATATGTTACTCCGTCAATAACTTTTTTATGATAAGTGTTGCCTGTGTCATCTTTAAAACTTTCTTCCTCTTTTATCTTAATTGGCATACGTGAAATAAACAATCGAGGATAAAAATAAATTGGCATTATACCTTTTTTGTTTTGATATGCAAATATGTTTTCT
>JAADEE010000228.1 GCA_013153575.1 Chlorobiota bacterium | reverse complement strand
AAATCAATAAAAAAGATAATATTACACATACAAAAAAAGAGAAAACAAATTGTTTTCTCTTTTTTTATAAATATTATTTTACTTTTCTAACCTATTAATGCAGAATATTCAGAATTTGATAACAAACTATCTTTTTCTGAATCATCCTTAATAGATATTTTAATAATCCATCCTTCACCATAAGGATCTGAATTGATTAATTCCGGAGTATCTTCTAATTTTTCATTAAATTCAACAACTTCTCCACTAATTGGCATAAACAAATCCGAAACTGTTTTAACAGCCTCTATTGTCCCAAAAACCTCCTCTTTATCCATTGTTTCTCCAACAGTTTCTACCTCAACAAAAACAATGTCGCCTAATTCACTTTGAGCAAAATCAGTTATACCAATAGTAGCAGTATCTCCTTCAATTTTAACCCATTCATGCTCTTTTGTGTATTTTAAACTTTCAGGTATATTCATAATTATATTGTTTTAATTATTTATTATTTATTTCTGCTTCAAAAATAAATATTTTTAATGATAAAAAAAATGCTGTTAAACTTAAAAACAAAAGTTGTATAAGATTTATATCATATTCTACTTTATTCAATTTACACAAATAAATTTAAATATTTATTATAGGTTTGCTAAATTAAACCTTAAACTAAATCCCATGTATGAATTTTTAGTTGCCGGAGATGATGAAACGTGTGGTGTATTAACAGTTCTTTCGTAAAATACTCTTAATGTAACTTTATCTAAATTATAATCGGCATTAACTTTTATTGCAAGATTTTTCTGCCCGGCTGAAATATCATTAATTTCTTCATTTATTCTTCTTATAATAGTTACCATATCTCTATAAGTAACATCAACTCTAAAATTCAAGTCACTTTCAAATAATTTTTGCTGTCCTTGAATTGTCATTGGAATTTTTAAATTAGGGACTTTATAACCAAAACCAACAACATATTCTTTATTTAAAGTTTCCATTATTTGATTATTTGCAAAACTTAAAACAAGCATTCTACTTTGTTTATATTCTAATTTTGTTTGCATATCATTTTTCAACCTCATATCAATACCAAATAAAGGAATAAACCTTTCATTAATTGTAACTCCTCCCATTTTAAATTCAGATATAAAGGTATTTGTTAAATCATTTCTTACGGTACTTAAACCAGTTCCTCCTATCAAACCTTCTGCATAACCAATATTGGTTTCATAATTTGAAATAGTATAAGTTGAAGTATAACCATGATTTATTGTTACTTTTTTAAACAGCTTTTTAATGGCATCATAATATGTTAAACCTTCGTATTTTAAACGCCAATTCGGTAAAGGAATATTTGAAAATACATCTTTGAACGACTTAACAGACCTACCTGAATATGCAGCCAAAAATGCAGGAAGCAATACATCTTGTGATGTTGGACTATATCCATTAGGGTAATTATTTATTATATTTCCTGCAGTGTCAACATTTGCTATATTTCTGTCATATGTATTATCAACTAATGAGCGTTCGTCTGCTAACATATTTGCTGCAATAATCCTGTTTGCCAAAAACTCTTCATAAACATCCGATTGATAATTAACAGTATCCATTGAACCAAAAGCTGTTCCTATTGAAAGGAATGTTAAATCTAAACTACCTTTTTCATATATGTTAGGATCATTAAATCCATCATCAACAGCAACCCAATACTGCTCCTCTGTACTTCTTGTTGTTTTTTTTGCTGTTAAATCTATTCTTAATCCTTGAATAGGTTTTAATGTTGCTTTTAAATTATATGTTTTATCTCGTGTTATAACAGATGGAGTATTTAACAAACTATCGCCGGTTAACCAACCATTTAATGCTGCAGTTTTAAGGAAATTTTCATCTTGAATTGCAGTAATAAATTCCCAACCCGGAGTATCAAAACTACCATCACTAAATCCTAAATATTTTGTTTTTGGTTTGTATCCGGGAACAACCATTCCGTTATTTTCTGTATAATTTAAAGAAACATTTCTTACCGACATTAAAGCATATAATGTATAATCAGCTAGTATGCGAAAAACATTTTCTTTAATTTCTTTTTTTCCGTTTACATTAATTGTTACTTTTTTAGCATCAACGTTTGGAATAAATTTAATTTTATTCGCATCAACAATTTTTACCTTACCTTTTATTACTTTGCCATCTTTATCTTTTGCCTCAACAGTTACCTTTTCTGTTTTTAAATTATGCGTTATTGTTTTTGGTCTATCTTTTTTAAGTTTCACATTTATTTTCGTAAAACTTACATTTTTATATTTTTTCTTCTTTTTGCTTTTTCCTCCTTTTTTGAATTTGTTATCAACTTCTTTTAAAAATTTAATTTTTCTATAAACTCTTTCAAAGTTAAGTTGCGAACTAAATTGAATAGATTGTTTATTTCTAATTGTATTTCCTAAATCTAAAGAATCTGTAACTAAACCTTTTGTCCAATAATAATCGGCACCATATTTTGCATTTGCATTTACCCATGATAATAGTGGTAATTTATTTATTGGAATTGTCCATACAACATCTGCTTTTTGATGAAAATCGGTTGTTCTTCCAAAATCTTTTATGTTATTAATTACTGAATCTTTATATGCATTCCATTTATAATCATCATCTTTATCAATTTTGCCTTGAGGTTCATCAATCCAAGCTTGATTATTTGCACTATAGGTAAACTTTAAACCTTTTGATAAACTATACCTTAAATCATATGTTCTATTCCATATAAATTGCTTGTCAAATGTTGTTGTTAATGTATCGTTATAATTTCCTGCTTGTATAGATTCAACATTTCTTAATTGAATTTCATTATATGATTTTCTAAAATCAGTTCTAAATGCAATCATTGATGGTAGATAATAAAAATTAAAATCTTTAATTATCCTAAATGGTTTTGCTCTTAAAAATTTAACTTTTGAAAATGGTCGTATATTTTTAGGAGAAACATTATAGTTATATGCAATTGCTCCTGTATGAATTCTTAACAAACTATGGTCGGTATTTATATTACTAATAAAAGTTTCATTATAACCATAACTTCCTGTAAAGTTAGATATATGCCAAATTGGTTTTGTAGTAGCTTTGTTTCTATTTCTTGATGCTATATTTCTTTTTTTATCTTTTTTGGGTATTTTACTTTTTGTTTTCTTATTTTTTTCTTTTTCAGAATTTCCGTTTATTTTTATATTCGTTATATTAAAAGATTTTCGTTTTAGGTAATCTTGTGTTATTCTTAAATGTTCTTCTCTTTCTGCATCATCTTCAATATTTTTAAGAACTGTAGTCATTTTTATATCAGGGTTTAACGGATCATATTCAGGATCACTAAAAGCCTCTGAATATCCAAAATAAACCGGTATTCTTACTCCGTATTTTTTAGGAAAGAACTTTCCAAACTCTGTACTTGCTGAAAAATCATAGCTTTTATTTGTTGATTTTTGTCTTTCATTAACTTTTTGTTCAATACTTCCAAAACCCGGTGTGCTGTATTCTCCGGAAATTGCAATTGTAGAAAAATCTGCTAAATTAGCTTGTAACCTTCCTCGTGTTGCCCAACCTCCATTTTCATTAAAGCCTTCAAGGCGAAGTTCATTCATCCAAACTTCAATTGACTTCGGCAAACCATCATCAGGAAGTTTATTATTTTCTTTTTTCCTATTACGAATACCAATCATAATGGTTCTAACATTACTTAAGTTTGGTGAACCAACAATGCTTATTCTTCTTCCTGTTTCTTCTCCATAATTTTCAACATCATACATACTAAACTCTGATGTTAAACTTATAAGATTTTGGCTATTTCTTTTATTCCTTTCTTGTTTTACTTGTTGGAAAACTTCAAATTCAACATCTAACATATTTTCCGGAGGCCAAACAATCTCTCTATCCGGAGCATCAACATTATTACCTCCTCCATCATATCTTCCGGGTTCTGTTAATTTTAAAGGAATTTCATATTCATAGTAATTTTCTCTATAATCAGAACCAAGTCTTATAAATGCACAAAGATCATCATCTTCAAGAATTTCTCCTTCAATTGCTTCTGCATGGATAAACATCTGTAGTCGTTTAAATTGTCTTACATCAAGACTTGCATTTTTATAAGCTGCTCTTGCATCACCATCACTTAAATTATGTACTTTTAATGATATTGCTTGCTCATTAAGTTGTGTAAGTTGTGGACTTCCCGGAGATATTTCTCTTGATACTTTTGGAGGAAGAACATAATTTACCGGTTCTTTTTCTGCATTTTCTTCAATGTTTACAGCACTAATATCAAGTTGTGCATCCGTAAGTTCTGGATTTCCGGCACCTTCAGTTCCTTCAAGCATAGAAAGTTTATATCTTCTCCAATCACCTCTTACTAAATCAAGTTTAGCAAAACGAAGAACAATTTCTTCTTGCCAGTCTTTTAAAAATAATCTTACAAAACGTATTGATTTAAAATCTTGTATTGCTCCTATTCTTTTTTGGTAATCTTCAAGAGGAACCTTAAAGTGATACCATTTAACAGTTTCTGTTATATTGTCTCCATCAGGATCAACTTCTGCTTCACGAATATCAGTAATATAATTTTTACCAACTTGCATTTCATCCGGAGCAAGATGAATTTTGTATTGAAAATATGCTTCATTTTCTGTTAATGTATAATCTCCATTTAAATCCTCCATATCGGGAGTTAAAACAGGACTTGCAGTAACGCCTGTTTCTTCATTTGAAGATGAATTTTGCTCTTGGTTATTATAATTCTTATATCTGTCAAGGATTCCGGCTTGAACTTCATCATAAGATGGATCAAGAAAAAATAAGTAATCATCTCCGGAAGGATCATTTATTATTTTTTTATAAATTGGTGAAGCCTCTCCATACTTTGCAGCAATACTTGAAATATAATCATTAAAGAAACTTGCTTCATCTACATCTGACAAGCCATCTAAACCAACATCTTGATATTGTCTTGCTCCTGCAGGTTCGTTGGCAAAGTCTTGAGTTATTCTTGGTAAAACAGGTACTCTACCCCATTTTGTAGAATCAACATTTATTACAGTTTCACTTGTAGGTAAACCATTTTCAAAGGCTTGTCTTGAGTCTCTTAAAATATCTTCGGAAACATTACCAAAGTTTAAGTATAAATCACCACCGGTTGTATTTGGAGTTACTCCCTCTTTTGGAACAAGAAAAGGATCTTGCACCCAAAATTCTACAAACTCAATATTTGCTTCTTCAAAATCATTTGTTGTAAGAGCTTGAGAAATTCCTGCCCATCTTGTTTCCGGGTTCCTTAATTTTCCATTATCATCCATTCCGGCAGAAATTCCGGCAATACCATCTGTATCATAATTATAAGGTCCTTTTTCTGTTGGGTAATATGCTAAATTAAGTACATATAAAACAGGTGGAATTTTTGTTTCGCTTTCTTTATTCGGAAAAAGTTCTTTTTCATAAATTTCACGAACTCTATGGTCTGCCCTATCAGCATCTGTTAAATAGTCTATTCCTGTTCTGTTTTCAAGAAAATCACGATTTACATTATACCAAGCAAGTTTTGCTCTATTGTACCCATAAGAAAGTGTATTTGAAGAGTCTGCTTCCGGAAAAAGATCGGGTTGCCCTTGTGGTGTACTTGCAATTCTCCATCTTGCCGGAGATTTTAAATCAAACGTAACTTTTGTTCCTTCAAAATCATCAATATGTGCATAACCTTCTTCTCCAAGCACTTTAGGATGACCGGGTATTATTTGTGCAAATTCTCCTGTAAAATCAATGTTTGATTTTGCTTTTGTTTTTACAAAAGGAATAAATCTATCTACAAAATTTGTTAAAAATGGTACTTCTTGATTAAAGCTTATATCTGTTCCCCAAATTGTGTTTGATATTGGTTCGTTACCAATACTTACTTTTGATGTAAGTGGTTTTTCATGAAGGTGCATTACTGTTGCTCCAATATTGAAATTGTCAGAAAATCTATAATCTAAATGAGTTCCAATCATAGATTTTGTTCCGACAGCAAACATTGAATTGCTTTCTAAAGATATTTTAATTGGAGTTCCGGACTCTAAGTAACTTTGGTTTATAATTGTTACTCGTCCCATATTATAATCTACTGTATAATCCTGATTTTCAACTAATATTTGTGCTCCTGCTGTAACTGTAACTGAACCTTCAGGAATATTCATTGCGTTTAAGTTAATTTCAGAACCTCCTGCAGATTTATATTCTCCTCTTAAAAAGAATTTATTTTTTTCGGCTTTTTGCCTTGCATTGCTTTGTGTTTCGTCATATAACTCTTGAAATATATATTGTTCAGCAACTCTATTAATTTCTGGGTTATCTTCGTCTCCTTCAATTATCTTCTTTTTTAAATAAGAACCAAAGGGTTCAACTACAGGAAAATATATTTTTCCATTAGATGAGTTTATTGTAACTTTATCAATAAAATCAAAGAAACCATCAGCTCCGGGTTCATTATTTTTATTTAAGTTATCAAGATTTAAAACTCTTAAAAGAACTTCTCCATCAATATTTCCTGCAGGTATATAATTTATTGAAGAACCTGTTCTATCATCACGATACATAACATCTAACCTGAAATCCTGACTATTAACTTGGTATGCATTAAATGAATAAACATTTTTCATCATTAAATCCCAAGTTGGATATTCGGTTGATAAAATTGTAGGTTTTATTAATTTTAGGAATAATGCTTCAGGAGCAACCGGCTCTTCATTTGAAAATTCCCCTACTTTAAATACTTCACCTGTTGTTGTATTTTCGTATTCAAAAGCAACTGCTAAAACTTCATCATTATTGAGTCGTGAATTTAATGATATATATCCTAATGATGGATTAAATGTATATTCTGATGATGAAAGTAATCTTGCATTTTGAACTTTTTCATAGTCAATTCCGGGATTAAAGTTTTCAATACTAGATAGTACTGTTGTTGCATTTGAGATGTTTCTAATTGCTGAATAGTTGGTAACCATTCTTTCATACAAATTATTTGTTTCGTTTGCCGGTAATTCTTCATTTCCAACAACAAAACTTGGATCAGTTGCATAAAAGTGGTTTCGGTTTTCACCTAAATCCATAAATGCAATAATATTTCTTGAATTTTCAAATCTCCCGGAACGATTTGTTACCCAAACTTCTATTTTTTTAATTATAATGCTTGATTTTATAATTGGCAAATCTGATAATGCTTCATCATATCTATCTCTAAAATATTGAGATATAAAGTAGTGCCTGTCAGCATCATAATCATCAGCTGTTATTTCAAAAGGTGTGGTTGTTGCACCTCCTGAAACTTCAATGGTTTTGCTTTCTCCTTTTTGATTTGAGAAAACACTTGTAACGTATAACTTCCCAAATTTAAGTTCTGTTTTTATTCCGAAAAGACTATGACTTCCTGTAATTAAGGAACCTGAAAGTGGCATTGTTACATTTCCTGCTTCAATTTTTTGGATTATTTCATCTTCTTTACCTTCATATGCAAGTTTAACATTGTTTTCAAATTCAAAAGTTGCATCGGTATCAAAGTTAATTCCAAGCTTCATTTTATCTCCAATTTGCCCACTAACTCCCATTTTAATTTTCATATCAAAATCGAAGTTTACCATTTTTTGCATTTCTTTTGAAAGAGCAGGATTGTCTATCTCGTTTATTTTAAGTCCAAAAAGTAACTCTACTGTTCCTTGTGGTTTTATGCTTATTGTGTTACTTCCAAATATTTTATCGAAACCTTGTATTGGGACTATTAAGTTTTTACTAACTAATCTATCAACTAAACTTGCTTCTCCTTTTGCATTTTCAAGTGCAGAACGTTCCATCCAATATTGATGCGTACTTTTATTATTGCTGTATTTAATGTAATCATCGAAAGACATATAATATGGATTTCGATAATTTATATCTCCTATTTTATCATAAAAAATAAACTTACCTGTTTTTGCATCATACTTTACTGTTGATTGTATTGCTGATGGGTTCTTTAAAAATAAGGGAGAGCTTTGATTATAATTTTCCGGATTATTTGAATAATCATCAAAAGGATATTTTAAGGAATCATCATTTATTGAGTCTTTTACTCCGGGAAAATTATTTATTTTATTAAAATAAACATTCTTTGGATATGAAAATGACATCAGTATTAATGCTGAAATAAATGATGTTAGTATGATGTATTGGTTTGAAAATATTTTCACTTTCTTATCTTTTTATTACAAAGTATCACCTTAATAGTTAAGTTAAAAAATGCTTTAAAATAATACATTTTATAATAACGTATTTATAATATTTTTAGTGCTTTTTTAACAAGATCTTCAACTGTTATATCAAATTCTTTTGAAATAATTGCCTTAATAGCTTTTTCTGCCTTGCTTTTAGGAAAGCCTAACATTGTTAATGCTGCTAATGCTTCAGAACTTGCTGTGTTTGTTATTAAAGAAGTTGAATCTAATTCTTCAACATTTGTTTTATTAATTTTATCTTTTAAATCTATAATAACTCTTTGTGCTGTTTTTACACCAATTCCTTTTATACTTTTTATTGTATTTACATCTTCTGATAATATTGCTGTTTTTATTTCTCCAGCTTTTAGTGAAGATAACATAACTCGTGCTGTGTTTGGTCCTATTCCAGAAACTGAAATTAATAACTTGAAAATTTCTCTTTCAGATTTATCTGAAAACCCAAATAGCATATTTACATCTTCTCTAACAACTTGATGTGTATAAAGTTTATATGTTTCTTTTTTATCTAAAACAGAAAAAGTATGTAATGAAATATGTGCAATGTAACCAACATTATTTGCTTCTATTACAACATAAGCAGGATTTAATTCTGTAATTTTACCAAAAATATATTCAAACATTTAGTTATTATTTTAACTGACAAAGATAAAAAAGTTTTTGGGAAGAAATAATTTGAATTTTTTTCTCATATTTATTTTGCAGAAAAAAAAATATAATTACTTTTGCAACTCGAAATTTTAACATTTTGAAAGGGGGCTTATAGCTCAGCTGGTTAGAGCACCTGACTCATAATCAGGGGGTCCATGGTTCGAGCCCATGTAGGCCCACTTTTTCATGGTTATTGATTGTTACACCTTATTGTTTAAAACAATAAGGTGTTTTTTATTTTATGACTGAACATTATACAAAAACAAAAGCCTTACATTAAATGCAAGGCTTTTGTTTCATTAAAAAACATTGTTTAATTTTTCATATCGTCTGTAACTTCAAGTTGATTACCATCTTTGTCAAAAACAACAATAAATGCATCATATACTGTTGATGTTAACAATTGATCTCTTAAAGCTGCAGCTTCTTTGTATGTTGGAAAAGCTCCAACCCAATATTTATATCTATTACCAACATGAACTTTTTCAATTTCATCAGTATTTGGATATTTTGCTCTTAATTCACTAATTGGTAATTGACTAATTGATGCTGCTATTTGAACTTTGAAAATATAATCAGAAGCTGCATTAGATGCATTTTTCTTTGCTTCTTCTGCTCTTAACATTCTAATATTTGATCTTGCACTACTTACATGCCTTCCTGATGGGAAATTATCAATATAATCTTGGTAAGCTTCAATAGTGTGTATACCTTGTGCTGTTGACCATGCTCTTTCATCTTTTTCAGCTTCTTCTTTTTTTCTTCCTTGAGTTAAAACAATGTCAATTGCTTCTTTTTGTTTATTATAAGCGCTACTTAATAAATCTTTTGATTTACTTATTGCACTATTAATATCAGAAGCTTTTGTTTTTTTTAGTTTTTTGGAATCTCCAATAATTTTATTGTATTTAGACATTTCTTTTTCTGCATTTTCAACTAAGCTTTCTGCACTATTATTTAAAGAATTCGCTTCTGTTCTATCTGCATCATCAAAATAATCAGCACCAACAATTATTTGTGAATATACCGCTGTTGCATCTTGATATGCTTTTAAATAGTCTTTTTGTGCTTGAATTCTAATTTTTCTTGCTTCAGCTGTTTTTTTATCAAACTTAGCTTGATATTTTTTCTTTTTCTTAGCACTTTTTGCCTTGTTCTTTTTCTCTAAATACTTTTTATATTTTGCTTCAATTTTTTCAGCACTAGCAATTTTCTTATCTCCTTTTTTAAGATATTTATCTGCTTTTTTTAAAACTTCTTTTTGAGAATCATTAAGCAATACCTCTGCTTCTGAATATGTTAATTCTTGCCCAAAAGAAACTCCGGAAAAGAAGAAAAACAATATCCCAACAATAAAAACTTTAGTAAATTTCATAATTTTTGGATTTTTATAAATATAATTTATATAAAACTATTTTGCTGTAAATAAGCAAATATATAAACGTAATTTTCAACTAAACTATTACAAATCTAATAACTTTATACAATTTTTCAAATGAATTTATTATAAAATCATTTTTTCTTTACTCGATTTGGGTTTTTATTAATAAAATCTTTCCAACTTTTATAACTTCCTCCGGTAAGCACTTTTGATTGATAGTGATGGCATACTGCTGCTGCAAGTCCATCTGTTGCATCAAGTTTTTCAGGAATTTCTTTAAATTTAAGAATGTTTTGCAAAAACACGGCAACTTGCTCTTTTGATGCGTTACCGTTACCGGTAACTGCAATTTTTATTTTTCGGGGTGCATACTCAAAAACATCAACATTTCTTGATAAAGCTGCAGCAATTGAAACTCCTTGAGCTCTTCCTAATTTTAGCATAGATTGTACATTTTTTCCAAAAAATGGGGCTTCAATAGCCATTTCTGAGATGTTGTATTCATCAATTAATTGAACTGTTCTATGAAAAATCATTTTTAGTTTCTCATATGGATCTTTTATTTTTGACAAATCAATATAACCAAAACTTTCAAGATGTGGTGTTTTTCCTGTTATTTTTATTACTCCCCAACCTGTAAATATTGTACCGGGGTCAATTCCTAATATTGTTTTTGTTTTTGTCATTAATCTTGATAAGCTATTGTTGCTTCTAAAGCTCTTCCATATCCATCATCAAAAGATAAAACAGATGGATAATAATCATCAAGAAGATTGTCAGATCGTAAATAAAATCTAACTTCAGGTGCTTCATTTGTATCTACAAAGACCATAAATTCTAATAAATCAGAATTGTAATCTCCATTGAAATAAAAAAGTTTTTCATTAACATTAAATGTTACCGGAAAAGAAGAAACTCCGTTTATCCATCCTGACTTATATTCTAACTCTCCGGCATACCATATTTCTATTTTAATATCTCGTCCAACAATATTGTCCGGCATCCAAACTGTAACTTTATTAATTAAAATTTGATTTGGAGAGTCTTTAATGTTCATATTTACAGTGTATGTTGATGTATCTCCACTACACATTGCTTTTAATGCCGTTTTATATGTTCCGGGAGTTTCATAAACATGTGTTGGTTCAATTACTATTGAAGAATCTCCATCATCAAAAACCCAAAGATAAGATGTTGCATATTTTGAATAGTTTTGAAATTCAACTTTTGCAGGTGCCCAAAGTTCATCTGCTGCAACAGCATAATCCCAGTCAGAGAATACTTGCGTAGAATCATCTGTTAAATATAAATTTATTGTTTTTGAATCTTCAGATTTATTCTGACTTATATGCAAATTAACTTGGTAAATACCGTCCTTATTGTATATATGCATTGGTGCATAATCATGTGATGTTGTTCCGTCTCCAAAACTCCAAGTATATTCCAAGTCTTTTGTTCTGTGGTCAGCATCTGCCTTAAAATAAACAATATATGGTGATGAACAATTTGAAATACTGTCTGTTATATCAAATATTTCAACATGTCCTTTGCAGTTTGATAAAAATATTGAGCTTAATATTATAAAACTAACAGTTATTGTTTTAAATAATGTTTTTTTTATGGTTTTCATCGTAAGTAAAATTTATGGTTAGTAAATTAAGTAGGTAAAGATATAAAAAATAATCTATTTATTATAATTATACCCATTGATGAAAAAACATTTAAATAGTTGCAAGTTATTATGTTGCAACATCATTACACATTAAACCTAATATTTAAAATATCACCATCTTGAACAATGTATTTTTTTCCTTCAATATAGAATTTTCCTTTTTCTTTACACTTTGCTTCTGAACCTAATTCTACGAAATCATCGTAATGCATAACTTCAGCTCTAATGAAACCTTTTTGTAAATCACTATGAATTACACCAGCAGCTTCCGGTGCTGTCATTCCTTTTTTCAATGTCCATGCATGAATTTCTTTAGGACCTACTGTGAAAAAAGTTTGAAGATTTAATAAATCGTAAGCTGCACGAATTAATTTATCAACTCCGGGTTCGTTTAATCCCATATCGTTTAAAAATTCAATTCTTTCTTCTTCAGATTCTAATTCTGATATTTCAGCTTCCATTGCTGCTGCAATTGTTAGAATTTTTGTATCTTCATCTTTTAATGCTTCTTCAACAGCTTCGGTGTATTTATTTCCGCTAACAGCAGAATCTTCATCTACATTACAAACATACATCACAGGCTTAATTGTAAGAAGGTTTAAATCTTTTACATATTTTAAATCTTCTTCTTTAACATCGGCAGTTTTTGCAGGATTAAGGTTTTCTAAATGTTCTTTAAAAACTTTTAAAACCTCAAGTCCTTTTTTTGCTTCTTTATCGTTTGATTTTGCAATTTTTTCAAGTCTTGATATTTTTTTTTCAATAGATTCTAAATCTTTAACTTGAAGCTCAAAATTAAGTAGTTCCATATCACGAACAGGGTCAACAGAACCTTCAACATGAACTAAATTATCGTCATCAAAACATCTTAAAACATGAATAAGTGCATCTGTGTTTCTTAAATCTCCAAGAAATTTATTTCCTGTGCCTTCTCCTTCACTTGCTCCTTTTGCAATGCCCGGTATATCAATAATATCAACTACCGTAGGTATTATTTTCTCTGATTGTTGAATTTCTAATAACTTTTGCAAACGTTGGTCAGGAACTTTTACTGTTCCTAAATTTGATTTATCTGTACTAAAACTAAAATTTGTAACTTCTGCTTTTGTTTCTGAAAAACAGTTAAAAATTGTTGTTTTACCTATATTTGTTAATCCTACGATACCGCATTTTAATGCCATAATTGATATATTTAAATTTTAATTCGGCAAAAATAGTTAATTATTTTATAAAATATTATTACCAAGTTTTTATTATTCAGAAAGTTTACTTTCGTGTTCAGGATTTTCAAAATCCGTTTTATTTCCTGCCAAAAACTTAATATAAGTAATCTTCATATTTTGCTCTAAAAATTTTTTCTCATAATAAGTTTGAATTTGGGTTAATTCATTATCAAGACCTAATGAATATAGGTCGTTGGTAGAAAAAATTGTTTCAAGATTATTGAGTTCAATTATTCGTTTTGTAAATTCATACATTAAAACAGAATCTGTTTTTAAATTTATTGCTCCTCCATTTGTTAAAATTTCAGAGTAAATCTTAAGAAATCTTGCAGATGTTAACCGCTTTTTAAGTTTTTTTCTTTGTGGGTCTGGAAATGTAATCCATATTTCAGAGATTTCACCTTTTTTAAAAAACGAAGTTAAGAATTCAACTTTATTCCTTATAAAAGCAACATTTTTAAGTCCTTTTTCTTGAACAATTTTGCTTCCTGTCCATAAACGAGGACCTTTAATATCTATTCCGATATAATTTTTATTTGGATTTTGCATTGCAAGGGCTGTGGTATATTCTCCTTTTCCACACCCAACTTCTAAAGTTATTGGATTGTTATTTTTAAAAAAATCAGAATTCCATTTTCCTTTTAAATGAAAATCACCTTCATACATTTCTTGTGCAGATGGTTGAAAAAGATGTTTAAATGTTTCGTTTTCAGCAAAACGCTTATGTTTATTTTTTGCCATAAATTATTATAATTCTATATTTTTTAATATTTCAATAAATTCAGAAAGTACCATTGCTGTTGCACCCCAAATTTCAATATTGTCAACAATATAAAATGGTGCAGTAACTGTTTCATTATTAATTGTAAAAGTTTTTGTAACAACCTTTGCTTCAATAAGTTTTTTTATGTTTATTGAATAAATTTCAGCAACTTCATTTTTACTTCTTACAAAATTAGGTTTGTTTTTTAAAAGTCCTACAATTGGCTGCATCATATAATTGCTTACAGGAATATAAATTGGACTTAACTTTCCTATAATCTCAATATATGATACTCCTATTTCTTCATTTGTTTCTCTAACAGCAGTTGCAATAATGTCTTCGTCATAACTTTCAACACCACCTCCCGGAAAGGCAATTTGCCCGGAATGTTTTCCATTATCTTTTGCTCTTTTTATTAAAACAATATAAATTTCATTTTTATGAAAATAACAAAGTAACATTACTGCACTTTTCTTAACATTTTTAAGATTAGATGGAATTTTTTTTTCTCGTCCTTCCGGTAACATTATTTGTTGCACTTTTAATCCCGGTAAATCTTTAGATAATGCATAAGATAGTTTATGTGAAAATGTTTCAAAATTCATATTAATTTTATTTAAAATTTATTGTTTTTGCAGGATCAATTTTCGAAACTAAAAGAGCCGGAAAAATTAATACCAATGTACTTATAATTAAAGTACCAATATTTAATAAAAAAATATGTGTTAAATTAAATTCAACAGGAACACTATCTACATAATATAACTTTGGGTCTAATGGAATAAGTTTAAAATAATCTTGAATATAAAGAATAATTAATGCTATTATATTTCCGAAAAATAAACCTTTGGCAATTAAAATTGCTCCATTATAAACAAAA
>JAADEE010000281.1 GCA_013153575.1 Chlorobiota bacterium | reverse complement strand
CTTGCGGTAATAGCATCTTTTTTGTTCTCATCAAACATTTTTAATAATTATATTTTTGCAACAATTACATTAAGTATTCTTTTTAGTTCTTCGTTTTTATACATTAAAAATAAAATTATTTCTGAAATTTTATTTGATATTTTTTTAGTATTATCAATTATTGCTTTTGTTGTGTAAAAATTAATAAAAAAACTCTTTAAACATAACAACCTTATATCCGCAGGACTACATTTAACTATCTGATAGTCATCGCATCAATAGTTTTAATTATGTAATGAATATTTGCTAATAACTTTCTGTTTATTAACAAATTGATACGATGACTTACGGATTTTATGAACAAATTTAAAACTCCTGCAACATTCACATAATAATTTGTTAATTTTGCCACAAAATTTTTATAAGAAAGAAATGAGTACAGCAGATAAATTTAAAAAAGTAATTGCACACGCAAAAGAATACGGTTTTGTTTTTCAATCAAGTGAAATTTATGACGGACTTAGTGCCGTTTATGATTATGGGCAAAACGGTTCAGAACTTAAAAATAATATAAAAAGATATTGGTTAGATTCAATGGTTAAATTGCATGAAAACATTGTAGGAATTGATTCTGCAATATTTATGCATCCAACAGTTTGGAAGGCATCAGGACATGTTGGAGCCTTTAACGACCCTCTTATCGATAATAAAGATTCTAAAAAAAGATATAGAGCAGATGTTTTAATTGAAGATTTTGTTGAAAAAATAAATCAAAAAATTAATAAAGATATAGCAAAAGCAAAAAAACGTTTTGGTGATGCTTTTAATGAAGAAGAATTTCGTTCTACAAATGGAAGAGTTATTGAAAGACAAAAAAAGATTGATGAAATACTAAATCGTTTTAAAACTGCAATGGAAAATAACGACCTTGCAGAAGTTAAGCAAATAATCATTGATAACGGTATAACCTGCCCAGTATCAGGAAGTAAAAATTGGACTGATGTTCGTCAATTTAACCTTATGTTTGATACCAAATTAGGTTCCGTTAGCGAAGATGCGGATATAATTTATTTACGACCGGAAACAGCACAAGGTATTTTTGTAAATTATTTAAATGTGCAAAAAACCGGAAGAATGAAACTTCCTTTTGGAATTGCACAAATTGGTAAAGCTTTTAGAAATGAAATAGTTGCAAGGCAATTTATTTTCCGGATGCGAGAATTTGAGCAAATGGAAATGCAATTTTTTATTCGTCCGGGTGAAGAAGATAAATGGTTTGATTACTGGAAAGATTTAAGAATGAAATGGCATAAGGTTTTAGGACTTGGTGAAGAAAAATATAGATTTCATGACCACGAAAATCTTGCACACTACGCAAAAGCTGCAACTGATATTGAGTTTGAATTCCCATTTGGGTTTAAAGAATTAGAAGGAATACACTCAAGAACAGATTTTGATCTTTCGCAACATCAAGAATTTTCAGGAAAAAAATTACAATATTTCGATCCTGAATTAAACGAATCTTATGTTCCTTACGTTATTGAAACTTCAATAGGTGTTGATAGAATGTTTCTTTCAGTTTTAGCAACTGCTTTTGAGGAAGAACAAATAAAAAAAGAAAACGGAAAAACAGAAACAAGAACAGTTTTAAGAATCCCACCTGCACTTGCACCTGTTAAAGCTGCAATTTTGCCACTTATGAAAAAAGATGGCTTACCCGAAAAAGCAAGAGAAGTTTTAAATGAATTGAAATACGATTTTAATTGTCAATACGAAGAAAAAGATTCAATAGGTAAACGTTACAGAAGGCAAGATGCAATAGGAACTCCATTCTGTATAACTGTTGACCACCAAACTCTTGAAGATAATACAGTAACATTACGTTACAGAGATACAATGGAGCAGGAGAGGGTTGCAATAAGTAAACTTAATTCATTAATTGATGAAAAAGTAAACTTTAAAAACTTATTTAAAAAGATTAATTAAAATTTAAAAAACCTTTTGGGGGTTAACACCCCAAAAGCGGTTTCAAGATACAAACAAAATTGAAAATAGGAGATATAGAAATACCGCACATTCCGTTACTACTTGCACCTATGGAAGATATTACAGACCGTTCTTTCAGGCAAGTTTGTAAAGATTTTGGTGCCGATATTTTATACACTGAATTTATTGCTTCGGAGGCTTTAATAAGGAATATTGATAAATCTTTCAAGAAGCTAAAAATTGAAGAAAGTGAAAGACCTGTTGGAATTCAAATATACGGGCATAGAATTGATGCAATGGTTGAGGCTGCAAAAATTGCAGAAGAAGCAAAGCCGGATTTTATTGATATAAATTATGGCTGTCCCGTTAAAAAAATTGCAACACGTGGAGCAGGTTCAGGAATGCTAAGGGATATTCCTAAAATGATGAAGATGACAAAAGCAATTGTTGATGCAGTTAAACTTCCGGTAACGGTAAAAACTCGTTTAGGTTGGGACTCTGAAAGTTTAGTAATTGACCAAATTGCCGAAGAATTACAAGATACAGGAATACAAGCATTAACAATTCATGGAAGAACAAGAGCTCAAATGTATAAAGGAAAATCGGATTGGACTTTAATAAAAAAAGTAAAGGACAATCCTAGAATTAAAATTCCTATAATTGGTAACGGAGATATAACATCCGGTGAAGAAGCAAAAAGGGCAATTGATGAGTTTGGTGTAGATGGAATAATGATTGGGCGTGCAACAATTGGCAGACCATGGATTTTTAAAGAAGTAAGACATTATTTGGAAACCGGCGAAATTTTGCCACCTCCAACAATTGAAGAAAAAGTTGAAATTGCAAGACATCATTTCAACAAATCAATTGAAGTAAAAGGCGATAGAACCGGCTTTTTTGAAATGCGAAGACATTTTGCTATTTATTTTAAAGGTTTAAGAGATTTTAAGCAATTAAGATTAAAATTATTAACATCGTTAGACGTTAATGAAATAAATGATATTCTTGATACCATAAAAGAAAAATATAAAATGCAACATTAAAAAATTAATTATTTAAAGATATGTTTAACAATAAAATACTTCTTTTTGTTTCTGCAATTGCAGTTTCTTTAGTTATCGTGTTTTTTACTTATATGGGTAAAACAAAAAAAGAATTATCTCCGGTAATTAATGCAATTCCTATAAAAGCAAGTGTTATTGTTGAAACCGAAGATTTTTA
>JAADEE010000037.1 GCA_013153575.1 Chlorobiota bacterium | reverse complement strand
TGTAGGATAAAGTTCTTTATAAAAATTATTATAATCCTCTTGAGTTAATTCACTTGGTTTTTTAGTCCATGCAGGAGTTGTATTGTTTATTATTCTTTCTTTACCGGTATCAACCATTTTGCCATCTTTCCATTCTTGCTCTTTTCCAAAAGCAATTTCAATAGGCAAGAATTTACAATACTTCTCTAAAAGTTCTAATATTTTGCTATCCTCAAGATACTCTTTGCTATCTTCATCAATATGAAGTATTACATCGGTTCCTCTTTTATCTTTTTCAATTTCTTCAAGAATAAAATTAGGACTACCATCACACTCCCACCTTACAGCTTTTTCACCTTCTTTATATGATTTAGTTTTAATTTCAACTTTTTCAGAAACCATAAATGAAGAGTAGAAACCTAAACCAAAATGACCAATAATTGCATTTGTATCATCTTTATATTTTTCCATAAACTCTTCAGCACCCGAAAATGCTATTTGATTTATATATTTATCAACTTCTTCAGCAGTCATACCAATTCCGGCATCTGAAATTGTAATTGTTTTAGCATCTTTATCAACACTAACACGAATTGTTAAGTCTCCTAACTCTCCTTTATAATCACCTTTTGAAGATAAAATTTTTAGCTTTTGAGTAGCATCAACGGCATTTGAAACCAGCTCTCTTAAAAAGATTTCATGATCTGAATATAAAAACTTCTTAATTATAGGAAATATATCCTCTCCTGTTACATTAATTTTACCTTTTTGCATTGTTTTTAATTTTATATTTTAGTTAATACTTTTCTATTTTATTGTCAACTTTTGTTTCCAAACAATATGCCGTTTAATTTCAAATGACATTTTAACAGGTAAGCTAACTTTTTGGCACAAAAAAACTCCTAACTTTTTGTTAGGAGTTTTTTTATTAAATATTAAATTGATTATTCAATAACACCTCTGAAAGCAGAATTGTCAATAAATTTAACAAATTCAGCATCAGCTCTTGCATAATCTTTTAGTTTACTATCTTTTGAAATAGCTATTCTTAAGTTTTCAACAACATCGTCAACTTTATTAGCTCTTGCAGCAGTTACAGCTTTTAAGTAATAGAATAAACCGTACTCACTACTTCCTAAATTATCTAAAGTTGAAATTGCAATATCATTATCACCTGCTAAAGTTTGAGCTAAAGCTTTGTTGAAAGAATCAACTTTGAAATAATCAACAGCATCACTGTAATTAGCACGTTTAATTGAAATTACACCTTTATTATATGATAAGTTAGGAGATTTGCATCCTGCATTTTCTGCTCTTTCAAAATAATCCCATGCAGCATCTAAATCACCATTTGCTAATGCAATAACTCCAAGATTATTTAATGCAGCATGTGCATTTTCATTTGTTGCTAATACTTTTTCAAAGTTTGCTTTTGCATCTGATAATTTACCTTGTTTTGCTTGTACACAAGCTAAGTTATTCCATCCTTTCCAGTCTGTTGGATATTTTTCAGTATATGTTTTATAAGCATCTTCTTTTGTAGCATCATCACTTATTGATGCAGCATATAATAATTCTTCTTGGTATAATTCTGATGGTGCAGAACCTAACATAGTTTTTAACTCACTATCAGATTTTGCTCTTCCTTGGAATTCAAATTTAATTTCAGAACGTCTTAATAAAGGAAGTATATCATTTCTTAAGTTATCATAAACAGCAGCAAGTTTTTTAATCTCAGCTTCTCTTGTTTCAGGATCAGAGTACATACTTAAAACTCTTAAAACTAAAGCTTTGTCTTCCATGTCAGAAGCCTCAACAGCAGCTTTAAAACCTTCCCAATCTTCAGTTGGTGTAGTTTCTGTCATTAATAAGTTTGAGTTATCTATTTCTGGAACATCAACTTTTGATAATATTTTTTCGAAAGCTTTTTTAGAAGTAGTACCTCTTTCATTTACTAATTTAGCATTTAAATCTTCTGGTCCGTCAGGTGAAGCATAACTTGCAATTTTAACACCTTTAAGTTCTTTATTTGGATCAGTTGAAGCATTTTTAATATCTTCTGCTAATTTTAAAATTTGCTCTTTTTTAAGTTCATTTCTTTTTAAAGTTGCTTTTTGAACATCATAAAAGAATTTTGCACTTTCAGTTTCTAATCTAACTTCAGGTTTAGTAACAGGAACTTCAACAACTTTTCCTAAAGATGTTCCTCTTTTAAGTCCACCATCAATAGTCATTCCTCCGTCAACTAACTCAGGAGTTGTAATAATACCATCAGCAAGTTT
This sequence comes from Chlorobiota bacterium, assembly GCA_013153575.1. Classification (GTDB taxonomy): domain Bacteria; phylum Bacteroidota; class Bacteroidia; order Bacteroidales; family JAADGE01; genus JAADGE01. Next base: position 925 of record JAADEE010000037.1, on the reverse strand, counting down.
TACTTCTGTTACATTTGCCGATTTACCATTTTGAGTTGAAATTTGGAAACTTAATTTTAAATCAGAAGCTCTAAATTTCGCATCATAATCAAGAGTATCTTTGAATGAAAAAGTCCCACCTTCTTTGTAACTAATAGTTTGGTAGTTATCTTCAAATTTTTCACCAATAATAGTTTGAGTTTTAAAGTCAACTTTTTCAGATGAACTAAAATCTGAAACTAAACTTGGAGTAATTACTAATTTAACTTTTTTTCCAAAATATTTTGGAGGAAAAGTTACTGTAACATCAATTGGCACTTTGCCTGCGTGCATTTCTAATGGACTTGGAGTTGTTTTGTAATCCACTTCTCCTGCATCTTTAACCATTTTAGAAAGAGGGTTACATCCTGTAAATATTGCTGCCGCAATAAAAAGTGATGAAAGAATAATTATCGATTTCTTCATAATTTTATAAAATTAAACTGTTAATATACTTTATTCAAAATTTTAAATACAAAATTAAGAATGTTTTCATTCTTAAAAAATTATTTTGCCCTTATTTTTTAATTAACTAACTATTAATTACCATTTTCTATTAATTTTTACAAATTTTTACACTTTTTTAACTAAAAAGTATAGATTTTTACATTTTTTCTTTTATTTAAAATTCAAAAAAACAATACAAATATAATTAACATAAAAATACAGTTAATAATAAACTTAAATATCTTACTTTTGTTATAATTAAACTAACAAAAAGCAATGTTAAACTTTTTTAAAAATATTTTCAAAACAAATAAACAAAATTTTGAGAATAATAAAGATGTTTTCAAAAATCAAGTTGAAGATGCTCTAAAAAAGTGCAAAGAAGACAAAAAACAACAAGTTAGCGATATTGATAAAATAAGAAAATGGGCTAAAGATATAATTTTTAGTTAAAAAAGTG
>JAADEE010000189.1 GCA_013153575.1 Chlorobiota bacterium | reverse complement strand
GTGTTAATACTCCTAAAAAGATTGGGCCAATGCTCAAATCAGCTGATATTGTTGTTATTACTAAAGGGGATATTGTATCTCAAGCAGAAAGGGAAGTATTTGCGGCAAAAGTCAGAATGGTTAATCCTAAAGCTGTGATAATACATGTAAACGGTATCACAGGGCAAGGAGCATTTGAACTTGCAACACTATTTGACAGTTCTAATGATATTCAAACCGTTAAAGGAAGCAAATTAAGATTTTCAATGCCATCGGCATTATGTTCATACTGTCTTGGCGAAACAAAAATCGGCGAAGAACATCAAATGGGCAATGTAAGAAAAATGGATGTGTAATATGGAAAATATACTTGAAGCAAATGTAAAACAAATTTTAAAAGATAAGCCTTATATAAATGATTTTTTTGATGCTTTTGGTCTTGATATAACAAAATTTGACGGAAGTATAAGAGAATTTATAGAGTCTTTAAGTGAAGATACCTTAGAAGATTTGGCTTTAACAAAAGAGCTTTTATACCAAAGCTTTTCAGATTTTATTGCCGGTATGGACGATATAAATGAAGAAATGGAAACAGTTGATGAACTTACTATTATTGGTGGTCAAGATAAATCCGGAAATCCGGAAAATATTATGTTTACCATTAAAAAAGGTGAAGTTGTTTGTATTGTAGGACCAACCGGTTCAGGTAAGAGCAGGTTGCTTGGTGATATTGAGTGGGTTGCTCAAGCAGACACTCCTACTAAAAGAAAAATTTTGATAAATGGAAAAACTCCTGATAGTAAATGGCGTTTTTCTTCCGAACATAAATTAGTTGCACAGCTTTCTCAAAATATGAATTTTGTAATGGATTTAACTGTAAAAGAGTTTGTTACTTTGCACGCAGAAAGCAGACTTGTCGAGAATCCTGAAGAAAAAGTAAAAATGATTATTGATATGGCAAATGAACTTGCCGGTGAAGAATTTTCTCCGAATGCTCATGTAACTTCATTGTCCGGAGGTCAATCAAGGTCGCTTATGATAGCTGATACAGCTTTTTTAAGTAAATCACCAATTGTTCTTATTGATGAAATTGAAAATGCAGGTATTGATAGAAGAAAGGCCTTAGAACTTTTGGTAAGAGAGGAAAAAATTGTTCTTATGGCAACCCATGATCCTATTTTAGCACTTATGGGAGATAAAAGATTGGTTATTAAAAACGGCGGAATAAGCAAAATTATAGAATCCAGCAAAGAAGAAAGAAAACATTTGCCTGAGCTTGAAAAATTGGACAAGAAGTTATTGGAACTTAGAAATAGGATAAGGCTTGGTGAGATGATTACGGAAGTTTAATCGTAGTGGTAATTCGTGAATTGCCCCTACATAATAAAAAATAATATATTAATGAGGTGATAAAATGCATGACGGATGTTCAGGAAATTTTACAAATGGAAAACAAATGGCTGACAAGGTAAGAATGATGGGATTTAGTGACGGAGCCATGCCAATGCCTTTGCAAATAAAATGCACAAATTGTGAAGAAACATTTGAAATGACTACTTTTGAAGCAAAGTGTCCTAATTGTGATATGGTTTATGCAGTTACTCCTTGTAGCTGTTTTGATCCTTCAAAGGTAATGCCGGCTGGTATAAATTACTAAAACAAATTATTAAGGGCGTAATATTTAATTTATTGATTTAAGTTAATATCTTTACGCCCAAATAAAAAATTATTAATAAAATATGTATGAAAAAAGAAAAACGCATTAAGAAAGATGCAAAAGTTTTAAATGCATTTATTAAAGTATATTGCAAAAAAAATCATTTGGAAAATGGAGTTCAAATTTTTAAAGATGGTTTTTGCAAAGAGTGTTATGAACTTTTGCAATACGCTCTTAAAAGGAATGAAAATTGCCCGCTAGATCCTAAACCTTTGTGTAAAAATTGTAAGGTTCATTGTTATAAGCCCGAATATAGAGAAAGAATAAAGCAAATAATGAGATTCAGCGGTATTTATTTTATAAAACGAGGTAGATTGGATTGGGTTTGGCACTATTTCTTTTAGATAATATTATAAATTGCTACACCAATAAGAAAAATGTTTGCAATTATTAGGAACAACGTAAAAGAAGTATTTTTTCTGTTTATTTCTTTCTCATCAATTTCTTTTAATTTATTTGTTATGTCATCCGGAGCAATATCTATTATTTTATGAATTATTTCCATAAAATTTTCTATTGTGCTGCTAATAAAAACAAAATTTTCTTTATCTGATAAAACACAAATTATTCTGCCTTTCAGATTTATTACAGAGGCTTCATATAAGTTTATTAAATCAATTTTCTTTTTACCTAAAATACTTGAAGATATTAAAAAATTATTATCAAAACAAATTTTTTTTGAAACCATATTAATGAAGATTGATAATACAAATATGCACATAAAAATAAGAACAACAAATTTTATATTATTACCTTTTATATATAAGTGTGAAAAAGCAAAGAAAATTGCTGAAGCGGATAAAAGACCCATTAATAATTTATAGGTATTTTTTATTTTATAAATCTTCAATGTCAATCACCAAAGATGCTTTGTCAATAAAATTTGAATCAAGTTGTTTTAATGTTAGCAAATCATTATACATTTTTTTTATTCTATTTTCTTTAAAAGAGTTAAGTAAATCTATTGTTAATCCTCTTGTATCTATAGGATAGTTTTCTATATATAGATTTATATTTTTTTGCAATCGTTTTTCATTATAGTTTAATAAAAAATAAAGTAATTTGTAATAGTCGGTAAAAATATCTTTCTTTTTTAAATTAGATAAAGAACCGAATGATGCTTCTGCGTTTAAGAAATCTTTTTGCCAAAGGAAATAATAAAATGATGCTTTATATAATCCCGGATAATTAAAATATTTTCTGGTTAATTTTTTCATTTCATTTAAAGCCTGTTCTTTATTTTTAATTACTATGTAAGAGAGTATTGTATCTTTCATTAAATATTTGTCATTATTTGTATTATATGGAATAAATTTTTTATTAGCATAAAGATTTGCATAGTTTATCAATGCTTTTTTTACTTTGTCTTTATATATTATTTTGTTAATTTTTGTTTCTTTATGAATTATTTTAGTTAAACTTATTAGTAACTCTTTTCTGAAAAAAGAAAATTTGTTGATTTTATATATATACTTAGGTTCTTTTGTTTTTA
>JAADEE010000148.1 GCA_013153575.1 Chlorobiota bacterium | reverse complement strand
CCTCAAACGTAAGAAGTTTATTTATACTCTTGTGGATAATATTTAATTGGGGGGCAACTAATGTTTCCGGTAGATATATTTTATATTTTTTATCGAATTTCTGATATGCAAGTTTGCAAAATTCTTCTGATAGCATTGCGAAAATTCCTATTTCTCCGTTATTAACAAATCCGATATTATAATACTCAATATTATTTATTTTTATAAAATCATCATTCCAATTTGAATAATCAGACACATTATACATTGATGTCAGTATGTTTTTAAGTCTGTTTTTAGTAACATTATTACCGTTACGTGTAACACTAATAACGTCATTGGTGTTACGTGTAACGTTAAAAGTGTTACGTTTTTTGTTCATACGGCTTAATTTTGTCCGGCACATACCGGAGCAAGTTTTTGCAGTAACTCTATGCGCAACAAAAGTTTTTCCGCAAACAACACATGTTTTTTCGTATCTTTTATAAATCATTATTGAAAATTTAAGGTTAAAAAATGTTGTTTCGGGTAATGTTTTGTATCAAAATTATGAAATTTATTTTCGTGCTGCAAGTTTTAAGTGTCAAAATATCAGCAATTTATGTGTTTGTGAGAAGCGATTTGTATTTATTAACCTGAAACACAGGTTTTTAATTGATTTTTAGGGCTTCTTTGATTGTGATTACTTTAATTTCCTGATATACAGGTCGGTATTGTTTTTTTAATAAGTTCACCATTTTTAAAACTTCATTAGGAATAAGTTTGGTAATTTTGGGTAACATTAGATTTGCATGATAACAGTGTTTGTGTTATCGTGCAAATTCAATGTTGTTTTGATAAATATTAAAAAGTTTTAACCGTAATTAATATTGAGAACTATTAGTGGAATTAGAATTTTGTTAAAATAGATATTGAAAAATACTTATTTTATAATGAAGTTGGAAAGACGTTTGATTATTTAAAATCAATATTTTTAAATTTTATTTTCTATATTTGTAAAAATATTTCAAAAAATACCACTTATTATGGTTCTAGAAATTCGTTTAAGCAATTTTTTCTCAATAAAAGATGAAATTGTTTTAGATTTAAGAGCTGCAAGCATCAATACAGCCAAAGCCCGAATGCTCAAAGACAATATTTTTCAGATTAATAAAAATAAAGTTTTAAAAACAATTGCCATATATGGTGCCAATGCTTCGGGGAAAAGTAATATTATTAAAGCAATACGCTTTTGTAATATGATGATTATTAATTCGCACCTGCATAACGAAAACTCTATTTTTAATTTTGTGCCGTTTAAATTTTCGGGCTATCAGAGAAAACCGAGTACTTATTTTATCCGTTTTATTAGTAAAGGTATTGAGTACGAATATTCGTTTACATTAACCCGTACAGAGATAATTACTGAAAGTTTATTTTATTATCCGCAAGGACGAATTAAAAAAATCTTTACTCGCGATGAACGTTCGGGAAAAACGAAAAAAGAGAAATATTCATTTGGTTCCGTAATCCGCCGACCTATGGATGTGGCAGAAAGCACCTCTAATAAAACCCTTTATATATCACGTGCCAGCCAAATGGACAGGGATATTGCCAAAGAAATTTTCAATTATTTCAATACTCATTTTATATTGGGTTATAGAGGATTTAATGCCGGTTCGGTTGAATATCTATTCAATGAAAATAAAGAAATATTATTGAAAGCTTTGAAAATTGCCGACAGTGATATTGTGGATATAAAAATACGCAAAGAAAAACATCAAAGTAAAAGTGTAAATGTTGATTTTGCAAGCAATCAGGTTTCGTTTGGAAATGCCGAACAAGACCTTTTACGGATAACAACTTATCATAATCTTTCTCCTAAAATACCTTTTGACTTTGGTTTGGAGGAGTCTGCCGGAACACAAAAGTTGTTTTTTATCATGCTCACAATTATTGATATAATTAAGCATAATAAAATATTATTGATTGATGAAATTGGCGAAAGTCTGCACACAAAAATTATTGAATACATTTTGTCATTATTTCATTCAAGCCAGAGTGCCCAGTTAATTTTTACAACACACAACACAAAGTTGCTCGATTTAGATAAGTTACGCAAAGACCAGATTTATTTTGTAAATAAAACAGAAAAAGGAGCCACTGATTTGTATTCCTTATATGATTACAGTGATTTTAGAGACACAATGGATGCCGAAAAAGCCTATCTGCAAGGACGTTTTGATGCAGTACCTTTTATTGATGTTTTGGAAAATCTAAACACAATATTGAATGAGTAGAAGAAGACCGGCACCCAAAGGCAAGCGAATGAAACCTACCTTTTTTGTTTTTTGTGAAGGAAAAACAGAAGAGTTGTATGTTAAGTTTCTAAAATCAAAATACCGTATTCCGATAGAAATTGATACACAGGTGGCAAAGAACGGGATTAATGCTAACTACATAAAACAGTATAAAAAGCAAAAATTTACACACAAGAACGATAAAACTTTTTTGTTTTATGATATTGATGCACCAAAAATGTTGGAAAAACTTCAAGCTATTGACAATACTGTTTTGCTGTATTCAAATCCTTGCATTGAGCTTTGGTTTTTATTGCACCTGAAAGAGCAAAAAGCTAATATTTCCTGCAATGATTGCTACAAGGAATTAAAAAAACGTATTAAAACTTATAAGAAAACCTATTTTAGCGAAGAATTGAAAGACCAACTTTCTGTTAAATACCAAAAAGCAGCTAATAGAGCGAAAAAACTCTCTCATTTTTCTAATCCAAGTACAAATGTTTGGTTGTTAATTGAGGAGTTAAAGAATGTGAAAAATAGATAGTGTCTTTATTTCTCTGAATTACAGGTTTTTATGTCTTTAATTTGTTCGGTGGTTGTAATTAACATAGGGCTAACTAAAACCAATCTCTATGACGTGTTCATAGTTGTTTCGTATCTGGGTATGATAAAAGTAATTTCATAATCAATTTATTACTATATTTGAAAACAGGATTTACCCCCTATGGATAAATCCTGTTTTTTCTACTTACACACTTTACTGGATAGTGTCGTGTCCACTTTTTAGGATCGTGTCTTTAAGATAGTGTTACAGTGTCTTTTACCCAACCTTTTTCTTTTTTTATTTCTTCCTTTATTTTATAGACTTCCCATTGTAATCCATTAAAACCACCATCAAGAATAACAGAGCTCATTCGCTTAATCTGTTTGTATGAATATTTTTTA
>JAADEE010000247.1 GCA_013153575.1 Chlorobiota bacterium | reverse complement strand
ATTATGGAATACTTAAAATTTAAATCAATATTTAATGAAATAATATTTGAAAAGTCAAAAGCAGATTTAATTACAAAAGTAGCTAAATATCCGCAAAGATACATTGGATTATTTAGACCTACAAAACCAAAAGCAAAACTGCTACAAAACTTATTGCAATCACACGAAATCCGTTTTGGTGATGCATTTGAAAAATTAATTGAAGAATATCTAATAGAACTTGGTTATGAAATATTAGATAAATCGTTTGACTATGGAAATGGCGATAAATTAAATGTTGATCAATTTTTTAAAAATGATGAATATTATTTTTTTGTAGAACAAAAAGTTAGAGATGACCACGATTCTACAAAAAAACGTGGGCAAATTTCAAATTTTGAGAAAAAACTTGAAACTATTATTAATATTTATGGAGATGATAGATTAAAAGGCTTTTTTTATTTCATAGACCCAGATTTAGTAAAAAATAAAAACTTCTATAAAGACGAATTAGATAAAATGTCTGCGGATTATGGAGTTGAACTTTATATTTGTTATGGTAAAGAATTTTTTGATTTAATAAATGAATCTAACACTTGGTTAGAAATTATTAAATATCTAAAAAAGTGGCGTTCTGAATTACCTGACACACCAGAAATTAATTTTGATTTAGAACCAGAACAAAGTTTCGAAGAAATTAAAGATTTATCACCAAGTATTTATAGAAAACTTTTTGATAATGAAGAGCTATATAAAGAAATTGTTTTAACCATTTTTCCTGAAAAGAAAACTCTTGTTTTATTAAAAAAATATTTTGAAACGAAAGAAAAGAAAATATATAAAACATTAGTTGATAAATTGGAAGATAAAGGAATTAAATAAAAACGCACCACAACACAGTATATACGCAATGGCGGATAAGTGCTTAATTCAAAGGTAATTGCCTATCTGCCCTCAAAAATCAAAAAATTCCACAAAAAGAAAATAAATATATGCGAAATTTTTTGATTTTTGCTACCTTTGCGAAGCAGGGAAAGGACATTGCATAAAATTCCGCCACTGCGCATATACGAAACCGTTGTGATGCATAAAAAAACTAAATATTATGAAAGCTAATGAAATAAATTTAAATAGATTTTTATCACAAACAGATACTCAATTTGTAATTCCAGTTTATCAAAGAAACTACGATTGGACATTAACACAATGTAAACAATTATATAGAGATATCCTTGAAGTTGGAAACAACAAAAAAACATCTGCACATTTCATTGGTAGCATTGTTTATATTCACGATGACGTATATTCGGCTTCAAGCATTAGAGAATTAACAATAATTGACGGACAACAAAGATTAACTACTATAACATTGATATATTTAGCTCTGTATCATCTTGCTATTAAAATGGAAAACAATTCATTAAAAGCAAAAATCAATGAAACATACCTAATTAATAAATTTGCATCAGATGAAGAAAAATTAAAACTTCGTCCAACAGAGAATAATGATAGTGCATTAAAATATTTATTAAGAAGTGATAATTCCGAAGAATTTAATGAGTATTCAAGGTTAATTGAAAACTATAATTTTTTTAAATCAAAAATCACAGAAGAGAATTACGAGATAATTATAAATGGACTTAATAAATTAATGTTTGTTGAAATTTCATTAGATAGACATAAAGACGATCCTCAAAAAATTTTTGAAAGCTTAAACTCCACCGGACTAGAATTATCCCAAGCAGATTTAATTAGAAATTATATTTTAATGGGACTAAACAGAAAAGCTCAAAATAAAATTTATAGTAATTATTGGGAAATTATTGAAAAATTAGCAAAAGATAATAATGCTAACGAAAGTAAAGTATCAGATTTTATAAGAGACTATTTAACATTGAAAAACAAAAAAATTCCTAATAAAAATAAAGTTTATCAAGAATTTAAAGAAAAATATCCGATAACTACTGTTGAAGAACTTGAAAATAATTTAAAACCAATTAAAAGGTTTGTTAAGCATTATAGCAAATTAATAAACCCTAATTTAGAAGAAGATAACGATATTAGATTGGAATTAAATTATATTAAAAATTTAGAAATTAACGTTGCATACCCTTTTTTGCTACAAGTATATGATGATTTTACAAATAAATTAATTAATAAAACTGTATTTATTGAGATTTTAAAATTAATCCAATCATTTACTTGGAGACGATTTATTATTGGATTACCAACAAATGCTTTGAATAAAATATTTATGAGATTATACGAAGATATAGAAAAAGACGATTACCTTATATCTCTTCAAAAATCTTTATTAAAGAAAAAAGGAACACAAAGATTTCCAAGAGATGCAGAAGTGTTCAATGCATTAAAAGAAAAAGACGTTTATAATATTAAATCTAAAAATAGAACATATTTCCTTGAAAAACTTGAAAATTATGAAAATATAGAATATGTGAATATAAATGAAAATGATAAAATTACGATAGAACATATTTTCCCACAAAACCCAGATCCTAAATGGAAAATTGAGTTAGGAGAAGAACAATTTAATTTGATGAAAGAAATATATTTAAACACTATTGCTAACCTAACACTATCAGGTAATAATGGAAGTCTTGGAAACAAACCTTTTATCGAAAAAAGAGATATGAATATTGATGGTAAAGAGCAAGGGTATATTTATAGTCGTCTGTGGCTCAATCGTTTTTTAGCAAAACAGGACAAATGGGATATTGAAACACTTGAAAAAAGATTTGAACTAATAAAAGAAAGATTTTTAAAGATTTGGAAATTTCCTAATGTTGAACTTGACACACAAGACTTTAATGAAGTAAATATTTTTGATGCAGAAGATCCAACAAACAAAAAACTTGAATACGCTATTTTCTTTAACCAAAAACTTAACATTACAAAAATTAGAGATTTATATATAACTGTGATAAAAGAACTTTTTGATTTAAGTCCAGAAACCTTTTTTACGACAGAATTAAAAGACAAGTTGAATATCACCAAAGATCCTAGTAAATGTAGATCAGCAGTTCCCATTAATGAAACATATTTTATGGAAATAAATTTATCAAGTTACGATAAAATTCAAAGGTTAAAGAAAGTGTTAGAGACTTTTGGTTATGAAGATGAATTAATAATTAGATACAAATAACGCATCACAACATTTTGTATAGCCAATAGCTGCCACAGTCAAACCCGCAGGGTTTGAGTATTTTTTCACCACAAAATTCTCTTGAATTTTGTGCGA
>JAADEE010000266.1 GCA_013153575.1 Chlorobiota bacterium | reverse complement strand
TATTTTTCTGATACTGTTTCCGGTTCAAAAAATTCAGAACTTCTAAAAGAAATGTACAATGATTTAGATGCTACTTATGAAAAAATAGACTCTTTAAATAAAGTATATATTTCCAAAAAAGATAATTGTGATATTGACTCTCTTAATGCTGCAATATCTCAAGAGTACCAAACTATTGTAGAAAACCATAAAAAGGGAGCTATTGATTTTATTGAAAAAAATATAGAATCTCCATCGGTTATAATGGGCTTATACCAATCAATGGGACCAAGACAACAAGTTTTTTCTTTAGAAGAAGATAGAGATTTGTTTGAAAAAGTAAGTAAAACACTATCAGAAAAATATCCAAAATCAGGTTTTGTAAAAGGTCTTAGTGATTTATTAGAAAAAAATCCTCCTGTTGTTGGAAAACCTAAAATTGGAACTGTTGCTCCTGAAATATCAGAAGTAAATCCTGATGGTAAAAAAATTGCATTATCTTCATTAAGAGGAAATTATGTATTACTTGACTTTTGGGCTTCGTGGTGCAGACCATGTAGGGCAGAAAATCCAAATGTTGTTAAAAACTATAAAAAATATAAATCAAAAGGTTTTACTGTATATCAAGTTTCACTTGACAAATCAAAAGAAGAGTGGCTTGCTGCAATAAAAAAAGACGGACTAGGAGATTGGACACATGTAAGTGATTTACAATATTGGCAATCAGCTCCGGCTGCTAAATATGGAGTAAGAAGCATACCTTCAAACTTCTTATTAAATCCTGAAGGAAAAATTATAGCAACAGATTTAAGAGGACCTTATTTAGGACAAAAGTTATCTGAAATATATGGTTTTTAAAATATACTAGATTATTAATTTAAAAAGGGAAGTTATAAAAATTACAACTTCCCTTTTTTTGTTTTATTTAATTCTTACATTCCAAAAAACATCAAAGCCTCTTGTTTAATTGCAGCAATTGCAAACTCAATTGGTTTTTTCTCAAAATCATTATAAGTTTCAATTAAAGCTCTAACAAAATCGCTTGATGTTGCATTTTTGTCCATTTTTGTTCCGGTTAAATTTATCAACCGAGTTATTTGCTCTTTAGCATTAACAACAAGCCCCCAAGATTCTTGTGAAATATAAAGCTGTTGCGACAAATTGTGGTTAAATTCTTTCCTAACAGTTCCCAACAATAATATTTGCATTTGAGCAGCAGATAAATTTTGTTTTTGTAACCTTAATGCCATTGCATCAGGTTTAATTCTTTCAAGTAAAAGAATTATTCTTTCATATGCTTGTAACCTTATTGGAGTAATTAATTTGTTATTTCCTTGAATTGTTGCAAACTTTTGCTTTGTAAGTTCAACTTTTGCAAAATGTCTTAAAATTAATAATACAATAAGAGGTAATAAATACTTTAATATTTCTATTATTTCTTTCATTTTGTTTTTATTTAATGAAACACAAATTTATACAATATTATTATCTTGTGAAATTTTGTTTTTTGAATTAAATTGATTCAAAATATCATAACTAAAATATAATCTTTAATTTTACAAGCAAATAAGCTTTTTTATGAAGTACTTTTATAACTTATCAATTTTTATTTATTCTTTACTTATTAAAGTTGCATCTTCTTTTAACAAGAAAGCAAAATTGCGACATTACGGAGTAAAACAAACATTTAATATTTTAAAAAATTTTGAAGCTGAAAAAACTATTTGGTTCCATTGTGCATCACTTGGTGAGTTTGAGCAAGGTCGACCATTAATTGAAAAAATAAAATCAGAAAAACCGGAATATAAAATTGCTATAAGTTTTTTTTCTCCTTCAGGATATGAAATTAGAAAAAACTATGAACTTGCCGATATTGTTTTTTACCTTCCTTCTGACACAAAAGAAAATGCCAAAAAAATTATAAGTTTATTAAAACCTGAAATTGTTTTTTTTATTAAATATGAATTTTGGTTTTGGATTTTAAAAGAGTTAAAAAAACAAAACATTCCAACCTATCTTATTTCCGGAATTTTCAGAAAAAATCAAATATTTTTCAAACCATATGGTAACTTTTACCGAAAAATCCTTTTAAACTTTAAACACTTATTTGTTCAAAATGAAGAGTCTAAAAAACTTCTGGAAAGAATTGACATAAAAAATGTTACCACCACAGGAGATACTCGTTTTGATAGAGTTTTAGAAATCTCAAAAAAAAGAAAATCATTTCCTGTTATTGAAACTTTTACCAAAAACAAACTTGTTTTTATTGCAGGAAGTTCTTGGAAAAAAGATGAAGAAATCATATTCAACTTCATAAACAATTATAAATATGAAAATTTGAAATTTATAATTGCACCACATGAAATAAAAAAAGAAAATATAAAAAGAATAAAATCATTAACAACACAAAAAACAGTTCTTTTTTCAGAAGCAAACAATGAAAACATTTCATCGGCAAAAATTTTAATTATTGATAATATTGGAATGTTATCCTCATTATATTTTTATACAGATATTGCATACATTGGCGGAGGTTTTGGTGCTGGAATTCATAACACTTTAGAAGCTGCTGTTTTTGGAGTACCTTTAATTTTTGGTCCAAAATTTCAAAAATTTGAAGAGGCAAAAGATTTAATTAAAAACAAAGCTGCTTTTTCTATTAAAAATCAAAATGAATTTAATTCAAAATTAAACAAACTAATTTCAAACAAAACCTTTAGGGTAAATTCAGGAATACAAGCAAAAAATTATATTGAAAAAAATATAGGAGCAACAAATAAAATTTTCTTAAAACTATTTCAATAATTCATTTTATTACACCTACCATTAAAGTGTTATCGCATAATGTTTTATTGTTATAAATAATTTATGCCAATATTTTTATGGAAAATTATAAATAAAACAATCATTTAATTACGAACCAAACAAAAAACTATGAATATGAAAACCCATTTAATTGTTCTTAGCTTCTTATTTTCTATAAATTTATCTTTTTCTCAAAAAACAATAACCGGAACAGTTACAGACAATTATGGTGAGGCATTGCCGGATGTTTCTGTTTTTGTTAAAGGAACAAAAAAATCAACAAAAACAACAATTAACGGTAAATATTCAATATCAGTACCTAAAAACTCTAGAATTTTAATTTTTTCATATATTGGAATGAAAACAGTTGAAAAAGAAATTACTTCTGACACTATTAATGTAAAAATGGTACCATCAGAATATTATTTGGAAGAAATTGTTACAACTGATATTG
>JAADEE010000298.1 GCA_013153575.1 Chlorobiota bacterium | reverse complement strand
TATAATTTTACCGAAAATAATTACAGGATGATATTTGAAATGCGGATCTCCTAATTTTAAATCTGCAATGTATCCTAATAAAACAATAAAAAAATCACTCATAAATTTGCCTTAGAACATTGATTAAAATACTATTTTCCTCATAACTTCTTGATGCTATTCTAAAATAATATTCATTCAATCCTCTGAAATTAGAAGCGTCTCTTATAAGAATTTTATGCTTATCGGCAAGTATTTGTTTCAAATCCGAAGCCGAAAACTTTTCTGATTTAACAAGAAAATAATGACAATCCGAAAAGATAACATCAAGTCCATTTATTTTATTTATCTCATGCTGTAAGTTTTTACTATTTTGAATAAGTCTTAAAAAATCGGGAGAAACCTTATCGAAATTTTCCAAAATCCATTTTCCCGCTTCAATAGCAATAGAATTAACAGACCATGGCATTTTAAATTTAAGTAATTTATCTATTAATATATTGTCGGCACATATATAGCCAAGCCTTAACCCCGGAAGCACAAAAGACTTGGTAAAAGATTTTACAATAATTAAATTTTTAAAATCATTGATATAATTTAATACCGATTCATCATTATCAATAAAATCCATATAGGCTTCATCCAATACTAAAATTTTATCAGGATTATTTTCTAAAAAATTCAAAATAAGCTTGCATTCAATAATTCTACCGTCAGGATTATTAGGATTTGCAAGCCAAATTAATTTGGAATCTATATTTTCAATAAGCAAATCATTAAAATCAGAAAAAACAATTTTATGCATATTTGCCTTACAGGCATCCTCATATTCTGAAAACGAAGGAGTATAGATTAAAGATGTTGCACCGAAATAAGCATTTGCAATAAGATAAAATGCTTCTACCGCACCGTTTGTTACAATAACCGATTTTTTTTGTAAATTATGAAAATTTTCGAGTTTCTTAGAAAAAGAGTTGGCAGCAGCTTCCGGATAATCCGATATTATATCCAATTTATCCTTCAAAAAATTAATCAGTTCTTCATTCGTCTTTGTAGGATAAACATTTGAACTAAAATCTAATTTTATATCATCATAAGAATATGAGTCAGCACCGTGTCCAACAAGCATAATCAGTCCTTTAACACCTCATAAACATATTCCATATCGACATTTTGTCTAACCAAATCGGCAAGCCTGTCATATTCTTTTTGTTTAAAATCTTCAAAATTAATATTTTCTGCATTCTTATCGAAAAAACTTAAAATATCTTGCAAAACAATATTGTTATCAAAAATTCCGTGCATATAGGTTCCGAAACATTTTTCATTCAGCATAAAACCGTCTTCACCGCCTTTTACCAAATGGTTAACCGGTTTTTGCTCCGTTGATTTTGTTTCTCCCATATGAATTTCATAACCTTTGCAAACCTCTTTGTAATTTTTATAATAAAACTCAACTTGCTTTGTGGATTTTTCTTTGCTTAGTATGGTGGTAACGGGCAAAATACCAAGCCCCGGAATTTTTTCAATATTTCCTTCAACATTATGAGGATCTTCAATAAATTCTCCCATAATTTGATAGCCACCGCAAATTCCTATAACAACCTTATTATTTTTTACAGCTTTTAAAATAGCCTTATCCAATCCTGTCTTTTTCAAATATAACATATCTGATATTGTATTCTTAGAGCCTGGTATGATTATTATATCTGAATCTTCAATATCTTGACTATTTTGCGCATAGTATAAATTAATAGTCTGCATTTTTTCAAAAGGTGCAAAATCCGTAAAATTTGAGATATGCTTTAATAAAACAACCGCTATATTAATCTTATTTTTATCAGCTGTTTTATTTACCCTTGCAAGTGAAACCGAGTCTTCATCATCAATATATATATCATCAAAATAGGGTATAATTCCTACAACTTTGGTTTTTGTAATTTCTTCGAGCTTTTTCCTTCCCTCTTCAAATAATTTTACATCACCCTTAAATTTATTAATAATAATACCTTTTATTAATTTTCTTTCTTGTTTTTCCAATAATTCAAGTGTCCCGTAAACACTTCCGAAAACTCCGCCTCTGTCAATATCCGCAATTAAAAAAACATTTGCATCTGTTGCAAGAGCCATATTCATATTTACTATATCTTTTGATTTTAAGTTTAATTCCGAAATACTGCCGGCTCCTTCCATAACAATCGGATTATATTTTTCCTCTAATTTTTTAAATGATTCTATGGCAATTTGAAAAAGCTCGTTTTTCCCTTTTGAAAAATATTCATAAGCGGATTTGTTGCCTTTAGGTTTTCCTCTGACAATCAATTGTGAAACTTTTTCTCCTGACGGTTTTAATAAAATAGGATTCATATGTTCATTGCATTTAATTCCCGAAGCTTCCGCTTGAACCGCTTGGGCTCTTCCTATTTCCGCTCCGTCTTTCGTAACAAAGCTATTTAGCGACATATTTTGTGCTTTAAATGGAGCCGGATTGTATCCGTCTTGCACGAATATCCTGCAAAATGCTGCATTTATGATACTTTTACCGACATCAGAGCCTGTGCCGACAAACATAATTGGTTTTAATTTCATTTTTTTAAAACTGCCGTTGACATATAACCTGCTTTTTCATTTAAAGAGTCAAAATTATTTAAATCATAAACAATTTCATCATCAAGGCTAACTTTTTGAACCATTATGGCAGTAGAAAGTTTGTTTGATTTGACATATTCAATTAATTTATCAAATTTTTTATGAACTTTCATAAGTACAACAGTAGCAAATTCATTAAGCTTTTCATTTAATTCTTCCGTATCACTTGGCATTTCCATTACACAAAATTTTTCATTTTTTTCACAAAGAGAAATCTTTGCTTTATTTGCAACTGCAGAAAAAGCTGAAATGCCCGGAATCATTTCAACATCAATATTAAGTAATTTTAACTTTGCATATAAATAATTAAATGTACTGTAAACCGGAGTATCTCCAATTGTAACATAAGCAACAGTTTTACCTTCTTTTAAAAAGTTGAAAATTTTATTTGCCGCATCAGTATAACGCTTATCAAGTTCATCAGCATCATTTGTCATAGGAAAATAATACATAAATAATTTATCATTTTCCACATATGGGCTAATTATATCTTTTGCCATGCTTTTTCCTGTCTTATCAGATTGAGGAACGACAATAATATCAACTTCTTTCATAATTTTTACTGCTTTTAAAGTAAGCAATTCAGGATCTCCCGGACCTAAACCTATTCC
>JAADEE010000170.1 GCA_013153575.1 Chlorobiota bacterium | reverse complement strand
AAAAGAAAAAAGTGAGATTTATATTAAAAACTACAGTAATACTACTAATTTTTATTAGTTTTTACTCTTGCGATGACACAGAAAATCCTATTCCAAATGTTTTTGTAGACATCACAATTGATTTAAATGATCCTCTTTATAATGACTTAACAATGCCCGGAGGATATGTTTATATAACAGGAGGATACAGCGGAATTTTAATATATCATAGTGCTTTTAGTGATGATTTTGAAGCCTATGATAGAGCTTGTCCTTATGATCCTGATTGCGGGAAATTATATGTTAATGGTTCCGGTTACACTACTATTGATTCAACATGTTGCAAATCTGAGTTTTCTTTACTTACAGGTGGTGTTCCTACAGAAAATAGCAAAACTACATATCCTATGAAACAATATCGGTGTATCTATAACTCTGAAATAAATATTCTTCAAGTTAAAAATTAAAATTTAACAAAAAAGTGTAAAATTATTTTTACACTTTTTTTAATTATTTATTCCTTTTTTCTTTCATAAAGTCCCTAATTTTAGCTTCAATTTCATCTGCTAACTCGGTATTATCTTTAAAAAGTTTTTTTACAGCTTCTCGACCTTGCCCTAATTTTGTATCTCCATAACTGTACCACGAACCTGATTTGTTTATAATGCCAAATTCTGCACCTAAATCAATAATTTCTCCTATTTTTGAAATTCCTTCACCATACATAATATCAAATTCTGCCTTTTTAAAAGGTGGAGCAACTTTGTTTTTTACAACTTTAACTCTTGTTTTGTTTCCAATAACTTCAGTATCTTCTTTTATTTGTCCAATTCTTCTTACATCAAGCCTTACTGATGCATAAAATTTAAGTGCATTACCACCTGTTGTAGTTTCCGGATTTCCGAACATTACACCAATTTTTTCTCGAAGTTGATTAATGAAAATAACACAAGTATTTGTTTTACTGATGTTTGAAGTTAGCTTTCTTAGTGCTTGCGACATTAATCTTGCTTGAAGTCCCATTCTGGAATCTCCCATTTCACCTTCAATTTCTGCTCTTGGTGTAAGTGCAGCAACTGAATCAATAACAATAATATCAATTGCTCCTGAGCGAATTAAATGGTCGGTAATTTCAAGAGCTTGTTCTCCATGGTCGGGTTGAGAAATTAATAAATTATCAATATCAACTCCTAAATTTTTTGCATAAAAGCTATCAAAGGCATGTTCTGCATCAATAAAAGCTGCTATGCCTCCTTGTTTTTGAGCTTCTGCAATAGCATGAATTGCAAGTGTTGTTTTACCGGATGATTCTGGTCCGTAAATTTCAATTACTCTTCCTTTTGGAATACCTCCTATCCCTAAAGCATCATCAAGTGCAATTGATCCTGTTGAAATTGCAGGAACATCAACTACGGCATTAGAATCTAAACGCATTACTGTTCCTTTGCCGTATTCTTTATCTATTTTATTTAGTGTTGATTGAAGTGCTTGTAATTTTGCAGCATTCTTATCTACTTCTTTTTTTGCCATAAGTATTTATTATATTAAATGTATTTTATTTTATAAAAAGCCTATTCATAAGCTTTCATTATTTGCTCAAAATGTTCTTTTGTTTTTACTTTTTTGAAAACTTTTTCAATTATTCCATTTTCATCAATTACAAATGTTGTTCTAAAAACTCCATCAAAAGTTCTTCCGTACATTTTCTTTTCTCCCCAAACTCCACAAGCATTCATAATTTCTTTTTCAGTATCTGAAATTAACTTAAATGGAAGTTCTAGTTTTTTAGAAAACTTTTCATGAGATTCTTCAGTATCAGGACTAACTCCGATAACTTCAAAATTTTTACTTTTAAGTTTGTCGTAATTATCTCTTAAATTTTTAGCTTCATTTGTACATCCGGGAGTATTATCTTTAGGATAAAAATACAAAATTAATTTTTTGCCTTTTATAGAATTTTTATCTACTATTTTTTCGAAATTAGGAAATTTATCTCCTTCTTTTAAATGTGTCATATTTTTTTACTACAAAATTACCTTAAATAATTAATTATATGAAATTAAGTTTTTAAAAAGCAAAAACTAAAAACACAACACACTAGAATTCAGCGAATTAAATTTTATATAAAAATTATTTTATTTTTTTATAATTTTTTGAAACTTTTTTTAAAAAATAACGTAGATAATAATAAACAGACCTAGATATAAACGACTTAAATACTAAGAAGATGGAAAATATAATAAGAAATAACCAAGAAACAGAAAGTATTGTAGATGACCTTCTTGAAAAATACATTATTTTAACAAAACAGGAAGAAGAAGATAACTAATAAAATATATTTTATTCATAAATGATAATTTTTTAAACAATAGCATTTTATTGCTATTGTTTTTTTTATTTTTCAGACTTTTAACATTAGTTCTACTATAAGTTTTTAGGTTTTAAAACAACTCCTTTTCCTTTTTTTCCATCTATTTTAATTAACAAATCATCATTAAACCTAATATGCCTAACAAACTCATCTTCATAAAATGCATCTATATTTTCAAGATAATCTAAGTCCCAAAATCCATCTTTTCTAAAAGGATTTATTGTAAAATATCCAACTTTAAAAGATGTTAAGTTTTGAAAGAAATGTGTTCCTTGGCTTGGCTCAATTCTATAATCTTTAAGACCAGATTCTATAATAAGTCTTGCTGCAGAAATTTGAGACCATTTCACAGGAATACCTAACCACGGATCACTTGACCCCCATCTTCCCGGACCACATAAAATATAATTTTTATCATCTTCAATAAAAGTATCATTTATTTTTTCAATAATTGGGACAATTGCTTTATTATTTGTAGAATCAAAAGTTTCCGGTTTTACATAAACAATATCTTTTATACCTTTAATTACTCCATGCCCTAATGACATTTCTGAAAAAATAATAGTATCTTCTTTAGTAACATTTGAAAAATCAATTTCATCATCCATAACATCTTCAACAATTGGTCTTATTTGAAGTAAATTGAAACGTTTAAGTTTTCCGTCTTGAGGAGTTAAGTTAACTGCAAACTCAATTTCTACCGGATTATTCATTGCTTTTTCACATATCTTTAAAATGTTTTTTATAATATCTGCCAAAGGGAATGAATTGTGTTTCAACACATTTGCAAATGTAATAAGTCTTTTACCTTTTATATGCCTACCTTCTTTTAAAACATTAAAATCATAATCATATACAGATGATATATCATAAATAGATTCGTCTTTTTGTGCTTG
>JAADEE010000209.1 GCA_013153575.1 Chlorobiota bacterium | reverse complement strand
CGTTTTTCTCTTTTTCAATATCGGCTATTCGTTCACCGTTCCTTAATTGATTGACAATTTTTGAAATCACCGATTTTTGAGCATCTGAAAGAACACCACCAACACCATAATTTCTAAAACACTCATCAGAATTTTCCGATGCCACAATGACGGAAACTTCTTTATAAATCAACATTCCTAAGGTTGTTGCCATAGAATGGATAAATGGATAAGCTGCTGTTTTTTCATTGTCTTGTATCAACCGAGCAAGAAAAGGCATTGATGTAGTTTCTCTGTCATAAGTAGCTAATTTATTTTCAATTTTTTGAGCAAGCAGATTTTTAATAGCTTGTTTTTGTTTTTTAGAAAGCGCCATTTTTATTTACTTTTAAAATGGAAAATCATTTCGAAATAAGCCGATTTATCTTTTTCAGTTCTATTCAAAACGTGTCTTTTATTTTTATTCTCAATCTGTATTCCTGGTTTTTCTGCAATGATAGTACATATCATACTTATCATTCACAATCAAAATATCATAATCTTTTTGCAAAAATCTTTTGATATAAAATGTTCATGCTGTTATCAATTGCACACTCATCAAAACAATTAAAATTAATGCAATCTATTTCATTTTTATTGTGTTTTAATTAGTAATACCCCCAGAATTAAACTCTACGAGTTTACCCCAATCAATTTCTCCATTGTCTTTACAAAAATCTGTAAAAAACTGATTAGTAAATTGATTAATCATTCGGGAATAAGCATCCACAAATTCCTCATTACGCTCTTTGGCTTTATGCCCGAGCGGTTCAATAATTTCAGTATATAAATCAGAATTACCGGAAATAAATTCCCAAAACTGTTGTCCGCAGTATTTAAAATATTCTCCTTTATCCGGATTATTTTCTTTGCCGTAACAACATCCGTTAACTGCCACAACCATTAATTGAGAATTACTTGTTCTGATGGTTCGTTTTGCCGTAGAAAAATCAGCTTTCATTTTAGCAATTTGGCTACTGTTTCCCCAATTTGGCCCCGATTTAATATTCACAATATAACGAACATTGTCTTTATCAAATTCCAAATCAATATTGGGTATGCCTGATTTCCAACCACCATATACTTGTTGATTGATAAATATAGCTAAACCTTCCAACCAATCGCCAAAGATTGTTTCTTCATTCGAAGATAAAAAGGCATCGGTAATACTGCGTACAATTTGATCTGCTGTTAAAAAATTTGTTAAAATAAAGAAATACGGGCTTTTAAGTTTTAAAAGTTTAGACAAAGTTAAATCTTCAATTAAATTAAGTCTTCTTTTTTCATATGTTTTTAGGTAGTCAGTTGTATATTTTTTTAATTCTTTAATGTTTGACATTACTTTTTTTCTTTATCTTACCAAAAAATAATATTTTTCATTCATAATTCATAACATTGCGAAATGAAATTCAAAAAATATTATTTTGCATTTATTTCCGGTATTTTAATAACTATCCAACTTATCTTTTAATCCTAAGTTCTGAACAAGGTAATTTTCTAATGAGTTTTATCAGGAATTGGCGTTAATAATATTTAAGGTATGGATACAGCAGATCGAATAAACTTTTATATTTGACTTCTCAATATCTTAACCTTTTCTTCAGTAACAACTTGATTTGACACAACAACTTTTACTGTTGGCGGTTCTTCAAACTTATAAGATTTTAACTCAACAATTAAATCATCAAACTCGTTTGACGTAGCAACGATAACATTATCCAAGCCAATAACATCACCTGTTTTGATTTTTTCTTTTACACTTGAAGCCTCTGTTTCTTGTAATGTAATTAAGTAATTTAAAGCTTTTCTATGAACATATTTTAAAGCAATTGCCTCTAAATCTGCCTGTTTATACCGCTCTCTTAAACTTGTTTTTACACTCCAACAAATTGGACCTCTCTCTTTTGAATAAAACATTAAATCATAAATAACATTTGGAACAAAAGCAACTTTCGCACTCAAATAAAGAGGTAATATATTTTCACGAATACACAATGTTGCTAAAATATACTCAAAGATTTTACCATTCAAATTATTGTTATTAGAACTTCTTTCTTTATATTTATTCCAATAAATAGAAATATATTCGGAAGGCTTAGAATATTTAATATCTAAAAAAGAAGGATATAATTCTTCAAAAACTCTTCCTGCTTTTGTATCAGAACCTCTAACTATTCCTAATTCTTCTAACATTATATCATTTTTTGTGATTAATTATTTTATCTATTATTTTTTCAGCAGTTGCTTGGATAGCAGGTATAGCAACAGAATTTCCAAACTGTTTATAAGCCTGAGCATCCGATACTTTAATTAAAAACTCATCAGGAAAACCTTGCAACCTAGCCCACTCTCTTGGTGTCATCCTTCGCCATCCTTCCCTGTTTACTTCTCCTTTTATTTTTGTAACGGGATTAAAATCTGTTAATCTACAGTCGATTACAATATTCCGCTCTCGTCCCATGCCGCCGACAACAATTGCATTAGCACATTGATCATCGCTAATTATTTCATATCCAAAACCATTTCCCTTATTTTCATGCCTTTTTTTATGATTTTTTAAAGTTTCTAAATATGTTGTTGACAAATAATATTTTACAGAAACAGGTTTCGTTTCTTTAACATCTGCAAATTTCATTTTTTTCTGTATTGGCTCGGGATACACAAACTCATTCACACCCAAGTCTTTACGAAATCCTATAATAAAAATACGTTCTCTGTTTTGAGGCACACCAAAATCTTTTGCATTTATTATCTTTGGTTCCGGAACAAAATAATTTAAATCTTCTCGCAATACTTTTAATATTGTTTTTAATGTCCGCCCTTTATCATGATTGGTTAACCCCTTTACATTTTCCAGGAAAAAAGCTTTCGGACGTTTTGCATCAATAATCCGAGCAATATCAAAAAACAATGTCCCTCGTGTTTCATCTTTAAAGCCTTTTCGTTTTCCTGCAATTGAAAATGCTTGACAAGGAAATCCCGCACATAAAACATCGTGCTCCGGCACTTCATTTTCATCAATTTTTGTAATATCACCAAAAGGAATTTCACCAAAGTTTATTTCATAAGTTTTTTTAGCATATTTATCAATCTCTGAAGAAAAAACACAACTTCCTCCTAAATTTTGCATCGCTATTCTAAAACCACCAATACCGGCAAATAAATCTATAAATGTAAATTTAGGGTTTTTAACAGGAGGAAAAGGAACATCAAATTTCAAATCCAAATATTCTT
>JAADEE010000297.1 GCA_013153575.1 Chlorobiota bacterium | reverse complement strand
AAATTAATTTTAAGAATAAAGATTTAAAAGGTGATTTAGAATTTACAATTTCTTTTATTGAAGAAAATATAAACAAACTAAATCCTTTGAGTGTAGCATTTTTAATAAATAATAAATTTGAAGATGAGTTTAAAACAAGGTTTCAGAGAGCATTTGTAAAACACATAAAATCAGCATGGTATGAAATTTTAAAAGGAGAGTTCTTTGAGGGCATAAAAAAAATGAAAGGTTCTGGTCATGGTCTTACACCTTCGGGTGATGATTTTATTACAGGAATGTTATATGCCTTAAACTTAATTCAAGAAATTAATAAAAAAGATACAACAGATTTAAGAAATAAAATTTATGAAGCATCAAAAACAAATAATGATATTTCAAGAAATATGATATTTCATGCATCAAAAGAATTATATTTTAAACAATTTAAAGATTTTCAAGAAGCACTATTAAAAAAAGATAAAAACATTGAACAAAAATTTGAAAATTTAATAAATATAGGAGAAACATCAGGTTCAGATATGATAACTGGTTATTATTTAACATTAATAAACCCTGCGGGTTTTCAAAACCCACAGGGTATTTAAAAAAATAACATAAAAAAACATAAACTAATAAGATATGATAAAAGGAGTAATTAAAAAAGGAGCATATTTCGACTCCGTTACATTAATGATTGTTTCCAAAGATTTGAATAAAATCGAAGGCGTAGCAGATTCATCTGTGGTTATGGGAACAAATGAAAACAAATCAATTTTAAAAATGGCAGAATTATACATTGATATGTTTGATGATGCCGATGATACCGATATGTTAATTGCAATTGATGCTGAAAATGACGAAGCATTCAACAAAGCCGTTGACTTTATCGAAAAAGAATTAGATGCAATCAGAAACTCATCTGACGATACTTCTGATTTTGCACCAAAAAGTTTTGAAAGTGCATTAAAATTAATGCCAGATGCAAATCTTTCATTAATTTCAGTTGCCGGTAAGTATGCTGTTGCAGAAGTTAATAAAGCACTTAATGCAAATCTTAATGTAATGCTTTTTTCGGATAATATTTCTGTTGAAGACGAACTTAAAATGAAGCAAAAAGCAGTTGAAAAAGGTTTGCTTATGATGGGACCTGATTGCGGTACTGCAATTATAAATGAAATACCTCTTGCATTTGCAAATGTTGTAAATAAAGGAAACATTGGTATTGTTGCAGCATCAGGAACAGGTTTGCAAGAAGTAAGTTCAATAATTACAAATCTCGGAGGCGGAATTTCACAAGCAATAGGCACAGGTGGTCGCGATGTGAAAAAAGAAATCGGCGGAATTATGTTTATCGAAGCACTTAAAGCACTCGAAAAAGATGAACAAACAAAAGTAATTTGCTTAATCTCAAAACCACCGCACCCCGAAGTTCTTGATAAAATTGCTTCTGAAATTAAGAAATTAAAAAAACAAGTTGTTGCAATTTTTATCGGTGCAGATGAAAAAACAGTTTCAGCATCAGGAGCAATTCCTGCCGTAAACCTTGAACAAGCTGCAGTTATTTCTGTTGCTTTAGCAGAAGGTAAAGATTACAAAGAAGCATTAAATGAACTTAATGCAAGGCAAGAAAAAAATAAAACCCTTGCAAAAGAACTTGCAAAAAATAACAAAGGGAAATATATCAGAGGTCTTTACAGTGGTGGAACTTTATGTGATGAAGCACAATTGCTTTTAAAAGATACAATAGGTTACACATATAGCAACACACCTTTAAATGATGATTATCAACTTTCTGACATTTGGAAAAGTCAAGAACACACAATTATCGATTTAGGTGAAGACGAATTTACCGCAGGTCGCCCACATCCTATGATTGATTTTTCTTTAAGAAATCGTAGAGTTGTTGATGAGGCAAAAGATACCGATACTGCCGTGATTTTGCTTGATGTAGTTCTTGGTTACGGTTCTAATTTAAGTCCTGAAAAAGAATTTGCACCTGTTTTTGAAGAAGCGAAAAAGATAAATCCTAATGTTGCAATAATTTGTTCAGTAACAGGAACTGATAAAGACCCTCAAAACAGAGCAAAAGTAAAACAAACACTCGAAAATGCAGGAGCAATTGTTATGAACACAAATGTTGAGGCTGTTGAGTTGGCCGAAAGCATTGTTTCTTTTTTGTAAAAGCTTAAATTGTTAAATTATCTTATTGTGTGGAATAACAATTCAGCAATGAAACAATTTAACAATGTTTTATAAAACCGAAAAAGTAAATTATAAAGTATAAATTTTAATATTAAAGAAATGTCAATAAACGATATATTCAATAAAAAACTAAAAGTAATAAACACCGGAATTGAAAGTTTCAAAGAAAACATAGAACAAGCCGGTGCAGAAGCAATTCACGTAGATTGGAAACCACCAGTTGATATTGACCCAAAAGTTTGGGAAACAATAAATGCAAAAGAAGATTTGATTAATGAAGCAAATCAAAAAGCATTAGAGATTATCCTTAAAGGGAAACCAAATTTGGTTGGAATGGATTTAGCAAAAAATGTAATTCCGGGTATGAAACCAAATTTAATTTTACATTCAGGACCACCGATTAAATGGGAAAGAATGAGCGGACCAACAAGAGGTGCAGTAATAGGAGCATTAATTTATGAAGGTATGGCAAGCACGCCCGAAGAAGCAGAAAAACTTGCAGCATCCGATAAAATTGAATACGCACCTTGCCACGAGCATGATACCGTAGGACCTATGGCAGGAATAGTTTCAGCATCAATGCCTGTTTTTATTATTAAAAATGAAGAATACGGCAACCAAGCATATTGTACTCAAAATGAGGGGCTTGGTAAAGTCTTGCGTTATGGTGCTTTTAGTGAAGAAGTTATCACACGTCTTAAATGGATGGATGATGTAATGTATCCTATCTTAAAAAAAGCAATTGAAAGTCTTAAAAAAATAGATTTAAAAAACATCATTGCACAAGCATTGCACATGGGCGATGAAGTTCATAACAGAAACAGAGCAGGAACATCTTTGTTTTACAGAACCATTGCACCTGCAATTATTAAGACTTCCGATGATAAACAAAACATGGCAGATGTACTTGATTTCATTAATGGCAACGACCATTTCTTTTTGAACCTTTCAATGCCTGCTGCAAAAGCAACTTTGGATGCTGCTAAAAATATTCCGAACAGTTCTGTTGTTTTAGCTTTATCAAGAAACGGAACAGATTTTGGTATCAGACTTGCAGGAACAGGCGATAAATGGTTTGTAGGAAAAGCACCTCTACCTGATGCATTATTTTTCCCTGGCTTCACAAAAGAAGATGCAAATCCTGATATAGGCGATAGTGCAATTACTGAAACCGTAGGTCTTGGAGGTTTTGCGATAGCATCATCACCGGCAATTGTTCAATTTGTAGGAGGAACAGCAAAAGATGCCGTAAACTATACACTTGCAATGTATGAAATTTCAGTTGGTGAAAATAATATCTATCAAATACCTTACTTAAATTTCAGAGGAACACCAACAGGAATTGATGTAAGAAAAGTTATTTCTAAAAACTTAACACCTTTTATTGATACAGGAGTTGCACATAAAGAACCTGGTGTAGGACAAGTAGGAGCAGGAGTTTTATCTGCACCTATTGAACCATTCAAAAACGCAATTGTTGGTTTTGCAGAAGAAATAAAATAATTATTCATTTTTTAATTGACGGTTTCGCTTTAAGCGAAACCGTCAATAATATTCATATATGAACATGACCAAAACAGCAATAATAACAGGAGCAACATCAGGAATAGGAAAGGCATGTGCCTATATGCTTGCAAAAAATAATTACAACATAATTATAACAGGCAGAAGAAAAGAACGTCTTGATGAATTAGAAAAAGAACTTTCAAATGTTAAAGTTTTGAAGTTAAATTTCGATATTCGAGATAGACAAGAAACGGAAAAGCAAATTCAAAATCTACCCAAGGAATGGAAAAATATCGATTTGTTGATAAATAATGCAGGTCTTGCATCAGGTTTATCCGACATTCAAGATGGCGATATTGACCAGTGGGAACAAATGATTGATACAAATGTAAAAGGATTACTTTATATTTCAAGGCAAATTATGCCTATTATGGTTGCAAATAAAAAAGGTCATATTGTAAATATTAGTTCAATTGCAGGAAAAGAAACTTACGGCAAAGGAAATGTTTATTGCGGGACAAAACATGCAGTTGAAGCAATTACCAAAGGTATGCGAATTGATATGCTACCATACGGCATAAAAGTAACATCAATTGCACCCGGTATGGTTGATACAGAATTTTCAACAGTTAGACTTGGTAATAAAGAAGCTGCCGACAAAGTTTATGAAGGTTTCACACCACTTTATGCCGAAGATATTGCAGATACAGTTGAGTTTGTAATTACTCGTCCTGCACACGTAAATATTAATGAAATGTTAGTAATGCCAACAGCACAAGCAACAGCAACAAATACTTTTAAACAGTAATTCATTCACCCGATGACTTTAAGTCATCGGATGAATTTATGATATAATAATATGCCAGAAAATCAAAAAAACATATTCAAAGAAAAATTGCAATTTGCTGTTGATAATCAAGAGCTTGTAAAACTTATTTTAAGTAAGAAGCGGAATAAAAGCTCTGATTTGAAAAAGATTACCGTTAAAATTTCAAAAATTAAAGAAGATACAAAACTAACATTTAACTATACCTATAATACGAATGATAAAACAAAAAACTTTAACCTTGAAGAAGGCATAAATGAAATTGAAATACTTTTAGAAAAAGAATTTTTCAATGCGGATTTGTTCACCACAAAAGAAACAATTCAACTTTTCACAAATAAGAAAAATAATTCAAAAATAAAGGTTTTAGAGCCAACTTTTACGGAAGTAAATTTCAATCATGATAAAGTTAAAAAACAAAGAATTTCCTTAAAAGATAACTTATACCTGCAAGAACTCGGTATAATAACAAAAGATTTTAAGATAAAAAAAGATATGCACGATAAATATCGGCAAATTAATAAATACCTTGAAATTATTGAGAGTTTGCTAGCTAATCTTAAAAACAAAGAAGAACTTAAAATTGCAGATATGGGTTCCGGTAAAGGATATTTAACCTTTGCATTGTACGATTTTCTAAAAAATAGTTTAAATTTACAAGCCCAAATTTCAGGAATTGAATTTAGGGAAGATTTAGTTAATAAATCAAATGTTCTTGCAAATAAAATAGGTTTTTCAAATTTGAACTTTAAAAAAGGAACAATTGAACAAACCGAAATAGGTGAAATTGATGTTTTAATTGCACTTCATGCTTGTGATACTGCAACTGACGAAGCAATTTTTAAAGGCATAAAAGCAAATGCATCGTTAATTGTTGTTGCACCATGTTGCCAAAAGCAAATTCGTAGGCAATTTAATGTCAGTAATGAAATGGCATCAATTGTAAAACACGGTATTTTAAAAGAAAGACAAGCCGTAATTATTACTGATGGTTTACGAGCATTAATTTTAGAAGTTTTCGGATATAAAACCAAAGTTTTTGAATTTATATCAGACGAACATACACCAAAAAATATTATGATTGCAGGAACAAAACATAATGGAAAAGTAAATAAACAAGAAATATTTGAAAAATTAAAAGCAATAAAATCACTTTTTGGAATTGAATATCATTATCTTGAAAAGTTGATGAAAATATAACAAAAATCCCTTCGGGTTTTCAAAACCCGAAGGGTATAAATTGAATAAACTAAATTAATAATATAAAAAATAAAAATATGAAATCAGAAGACGTATTAAAGTTTATGAGCGGAGCAAAAATCTATGATTTAACTCAAAGATTAAGTATTCACACTCCGCCTTGGCCAAGTTACATGCCATTACAATTGCAATATTTCAAAAGAATTGCAGGAGCACATATGGGACAAGGTGCAAATGGTCAAATTATTAAATCAAGCAACCATGTAGGAACTCATATCGATGGTGAAATTCATTTTCATGCAAGTGGTAAAACTATCGGAGATACACCATTAGATTTCTTTATGGGACAAGCAGCTGTTGCAGATATTTCTGATATGGTAGAAGACTTTAGCCTTTATACTCCTGAAATGATAATGAGCAAAGTTGAAGTTAAAAAAGGTGATATTCTTATCATTAATACAGGCTATCATAAATATGGTTGGGACCAACCTGAAAGTGATGAACTTCGTTATTTTGTAAACCATCCCGGTCCATCACCTGAATTTCATAAATGGGCTTTAGATATGGAAATTAAATGGATTGGTGTTGATGCAGGAAGTGCTGACCATCCTATGAATACAATCATAAGAGATTGGCATCCAAAAGCTTTCCAAAAAGCAGAAGAAAAATTAATTAAAGATTACGGAAAAAAATGGGATGAAATGTTCCCTCTTGATGAGTATTATCAAGTTATGCACTTGCAACTTTTCCCAAAAGGATTAATTCATGCTGAAAATCTTGGAGGAGAAATTGCAAAAGTTAGCAATAAACGAGTATGGATAGGACTTTTTCCATTGAAAGGAATTGAAATGGAGTCATCAATGTGCCGTGTTATTGCTATTGATGGAGACGAGTAAAATTATTGCATTGTTAAATTGTTACATTATTAATAATGTAACAATTTAACAATTTAAAATACACTTTATAACTCATAATTTAAAAGACATGCCAATATCACACGAATTTGAATATCATAAAGCTAAATCAATTGATGAGGCTGTAAAACTCCTTTCAGAAAATCCTGAAAACTCAAAAATAATTGCAGGAGGAACAGACTTAACAGTTCATATTAAAGAAGATGTTATTGCACCGGATGTTCTTATCGACATAAAAGCAATACCAGAATTTAAAGAAATTTCGTTTTCAAATAATGTTCTTTCAATAGGAGCAAATGTAACTTTTTCAGAAATTGAAGATAACAAAATTATAGAAAATAATTTTAGAGTTCTTTGGGAAGCAGCATCAACCGTAGCATCTGTTGGAGTAAGAAATAGAGCAACCTTAACAGGAAATATCTGTTCAGCAGTTCCATCATTAGATTCTGCACCTGCATTGTTTTTGTATGATGCCGAAGTTTATGTAAAAAACTCTGATAATGAAAGAGTTATTTCAATAAATGATTGGTTTACAGGGCCAAAAAGGACTTCATTAAAAAAAGATGAAATAGTTACAAAAATAACTTTAAAATTTCCTAAAGAAAAAACAGCAAGTTGCTATAAAAAATTAGGAAGATATAAAGGGGAAGATTTAGCACAAGTTGGAATGGGAGTTTTAGTTTCTGAAAATAAAGAATATAAAGTTGCAGTTTGTGCCGTAGGTCCTGTTCCAAAAAGAGCAACAAAAACAGAAGAATTCCTTAAAGGAAAAGAAATAAATGATGCAAACATTAAAGAAGCACAAGAAATATTAGCGACAGAAATTTCGCCAATAACAGATATTAGAGCATCAAAAGAATACAGAACTCACATTGCTAAAGTGATGTTAGAAAAAGGATTAAAAGAAAGTTCAGATTTGCTTTCCGGAAAAGAAGTAAAATCAGAACCAATATTATAAAAATATAGAGATGAAAAAAATATCAATAAACTTAAACGGAGAAACTCGTTATGTTCATGTAGAACCAAATGATGTTTTATTAGATGTTTTAAGAGATAAACTTGGAATTAAAAGCCCTAAATCCGGTTGTGAAAGAGGAGATTGCGGAGCATGTGCTGTATTGTTAAACGGCAAAAGTGTACGTTCTTGCTTGGTTCTTGCTGTTGAGGTTGACGGACAAGAAATAACAACTATCGAAGGATTATCAAAAGACGGATTAACACCTTTACAAGAATCATTCATTGAGCATAATGCTTTTCAATGTGGTTTTTGTGCACCTGGAGTTACAATTTCCGCGACTGAATTGTTAAATAAAAACCCACATCCAAGTCGTGAAGAAATTAAAGAAGCAATTGCAGGAAATTTATGCCGATGCACTGGTTATGAATCAATAATTGAAGCTATTGAGAAAGTTGCAAAAAAATAGGTTTTAAAATGAATTGGTGTTTTAATTTATTAAGTCATTGTATCTTAAAGCATTATATAAAACAGCATTAAATCATTAAATATGAAAGAATACAGATACGTAGGAAAACCTGAAATCCGAATTGACGGAAAAGAAAAAGTTTCAGGTGCAGCAATTTATACCGATGATATTAATTTCGGACCTGATTTATTATACGCATTCATTGTTGAAAGTCCTCATGCCCATGCAATGATTAATAGTATTGATACATCTGAGGCAGAAAAATATCCGGAAGTTTTAGCAGTTGTTACAGGAAAAGACTTTCCTTATAAATTTGGTCTTTATATGCAAGACAGATTTATTTTTGCACAAGACCGTGTAAGATTTATCGGAGAACAAGTTGCAGCAGTAGTTGCCAGAAATCCAAAAGCAGCAAAAGCAGCAGCAAAACTTGTAAAAGTTGATTATACTGAAATTCCTGCTGTAATTGACCAAATGGAAGCAGTAAAAGAAGGTTCTGATTTACTACACGAAGACCTTGAAAATTATAATCATGTGCCTTGGTTCTTTCCTAAACCAAAAACAAATATTGCTCACTGGAGAAAAATTCGTAAAGGTGAAACCCAAAAAGGTTTTGATGAAGCAGATTATATTTTAGAAGATACTTATGATGTTCCACGATATGCACATTGTGCAATTGAATATCATGCCGCAACAGGTTTGTGTGATAAATCAGGAAGATTAACAATTTGGGCATCTTCACAATCACCTCATACCCAAAGACATTTATTTGCAGAAGCATTAAAGCCACTCGGTTTTACGCATAAAGATGTTAGAGTAATTGCACCTCATGTTGGTGGTGGTTTTGGTTCAAAAGCAGGTGTAACAATGGAAATTCTTGCAGCAGCAATTGCTACAAAAGTTAAAGGACATCCTGTAAGAATTATGTGGTCGCGTGAGCAAGAATTCTATAATACTTACCAACGACTTGGAGTTAAAACGTTTTTAAAAATAGGAGTTAAAAAGAATGGTAAAATTACAGCATTAGATCATAAAATTTATTGGGATGCCGGAGCATATGTTGAATACGGAGCAAATGTTGTAAATGCTGTAGGTCTTTCTGCAATAGGACCTTACAATATTGAAAATGCATCAATTGATTCTATTTGTGTTTATACAAACTTACCTCCGGGTGGAGCGTACAGAGGTTTTGGATATTCTGAATTTTTGTTCGGATTAGAATCTCACATGACACGTATTGCAAATCATCTTGGAATTGATCCTATTGAAATAAGAAGAGTAAATGCAATTAGAGAAGGCGACAAAACTGCTTATGGAGCAAATATGAATCCTAACGGATTGTTAAAAGCTATTGATGCAGTAGAAAAAGAAATTGAATGGCATAAAGAATTTAAATCATCTGATCCTAATAAAGTAATTGGTAAAGGTTTCTCATTATTATGGAAAGCACCGGCAATGCCACCTAATGCATCATCTTCATGTTTTCTTAAATTTAATGAAGATGCAAGTATAAACCTTCTTGTTTCAGGTATGGATATTGGGCAAGGATATTTAACTGTTATGGCACAAATTGCAGGAGAAATTCTTGGAGTTCCACCTTCAAAAATCAGAACAGAAAATCCTGATACCGACAGAAACCCATATGAATGGCAAACAGTTGCATCGCATATAACTTGGGGTAGTGGTAATGCTGTTAAGAAAGCGGCTTTAAATGCTCGTGACCAAATATTTGATTTAGTTGTAAGAACAAAACATCTTCCAAAAGATACTTTATATCTTGAAGATGAAAAAGTTAAATGTACACAAAACCCTAATTTTGAACTTCCTCTTAAAGATTTTGTTGTAGATGGAATTCAAATGAAAGATGGAACATTTAAAGGAGGACCTATTCTTGGTAAAGGAACTTTCTTGCCGGAATTTTCAACTGCAAAATCAAACCCTGAAACAGGACAAGGAGGGCATCCAAATGTACATTATACAACAGGGGCTGCAGCTTTAATTTTAGAAATTGATAAACACACAGGAAAAATGAAAGTGTTAAAAGCTGTTGAAGCTATTGATGCCGGAAAAGCAATAAATCCTGATTTAGTAAAAGGACAAATTGTTGGAGGTCTTGTACAAGGTTTAGCAACAGTTCTTTATGAAGATATGCGTTATGATGATAAAGGAAGATTATTAAATCCTAACTTTACCGATTATAAATTGCCTACAGCAAAAGATATTCCTGATAAAATTGTTCCTATTATTATTGAAGTACCTCAACCTGATGGACCTTTCGGAGCAAGAGGAGTAGGGGAGCATACAATGTTGCCTGCTGCACCTATGGTTGCAAATGCTGTTGCTGATGGTATGAAGGTAAGAATAAAATCGATGCCTGTAACTGCTGAAAAAGTTGTTATGGCTTATTTGGATAAAGACAAATAAGATTTTAGTAACTGTTTTGTGAAATTCTATGTACTCTTTGAGTAATGCTTTTGTTAAAATAGAAGTAACTTAAAGAGTATGTTTTTTATAATAAAAAAATAAAATTATGAAAGTAATAAAGCCAACACAAGAGCAAATAGCAAGT
Organism: Chlorobiota bacterium; assembly: GCA_013153575.1. Taxonomy (GTDB): domain Bacteria; phylum Bacteroidota; class Bacteroidia; order Bacteroidales; family JAADGE01; genus JAADGE01. The sequence continues at coordinate 4,489 of JAADEE010000297.1, read as the reverse complement.
ACATCATCTTGGGGAACTTGGGAAAAAGAAGTATCTGAATTTCCTTGGGAATATTCCGATAAAGAAACTTGCTATATCCTTGATGGTGAAGCAGAAGTTATTTCTGACAAGGGGAAAAAAATCACATTCAAAAAAGGCGATTGGGTTGAATTTGAAGAAGGATTAAAATGCACTTGGAAGATTACAAAAGATATTAAGAAAAAATATATGTTTGGCTAAAAGTCAGAATTAAAGTTATAAAATAAAATATTCATTTATTAAATATTAATGCACAATTTTAAATACATGAAACCATTAGAAAATGTTAAAATATTAGACCTAACAAGAGTTCTTGCCGGACCTTTCAGTACAATGTTAATGCAAGAACTTGGTGCTGAAATTATTAAAGTTGAAATGCCGGGCAAAGGCGACGATGCTCGTTATTTCGGCCCGTTTAAAAATGGAGAAAGTGCATATTTTTTAAGTGTTAACAGAGGTAAAAAAAGTATTTCTTTAAACTTAAAATCGGAAGAAGGAAAAAAAATATTATTAGAACTAGTTAAAAAAGTTGATATTGTAACTGAAAATTTTCGCCCGGGAACAATGGAGAAACTTGGTTTAAGTTATGAAGTTCTTAAAGAAGTAAATCCTAAAATAATTTTTGCATCAACCTCTGGTTTTGGTCAAACCGGACCTGATTCTAAAAAACCTGCATATGATATGCTTGTGCAAGCAATGAGTGGAATGATGAGCATTACAGGTTGGCAAGATAAACCACCAACACGTGTAGGGGCTTCAATTGGTGATTTAGGTGCAGGACTTTATACTATAATCGGAATACTTTCGGCACTTTATCAACGTACAATTACAGGCGAAGGGCAAAGAGTTGATGTTGCAATGCTTGATTGTCAGCTTTCACTTCTTGAAAACGCAATTGTTAGGTATGGTATAACAGGAGAATCTCCAAAGCCGGGAGGAAACCAGCATCCTACAATTACGCCATTTCAGGTTTTTAAAACCAAAGATGATTACATGGCAGTTTCAATGGGAAATGATATTATGTGGCAAAATTTCTGCAAAGCAATAAATAGAAACGATTTAATTGAAAATCCTAAATTTGAAACAAATCTTAAAAGAACTGAAAATAAGAATGAACTTCTTCCTATTTTAGAAGAAATTATTTTGCAAAAAACAAATGATGAATGGGCAAAAATATTTACAGAAGCTAAACTTCCTCACAGCCCTGTAAATAATATTGAAAGTATTATGAAGCATCCACAAGTTAAAGCAAGAAATATGATTGTTGAAACTTATGGTAAAGAAATAGGAAAAATAGGAGTTGCCGGTAATCCTATAAAAATGAGCAATATACCCGAAGAAAGTACAAGAGAAAAAGCACCTGATGTTGGAGAGCATAATTTTGAAGTTTATTCTGATATGCTTGGTTTAAGCAAAGAGGATATTCAAAAACTTAAAGATAACGGAGTAATTTAATATTATGATTTCAAAATCACATCTTTCAAAAACAGCATTTGTATTAAGAACAAATAAACTTGATGCAAAAGAATATGTAAGAGAGGCTTGTAAAATTACAAACAAAAAAGAGCCTTACATAAAATCTTTTATGCCCGAAAAAAACAGAGAACAAAGACTTTTGGAAGAAGTTGATAAGTTAAGAAAACGTTTTCCTGATAAAAATAATTTGCCTCCATTGTATGGTGTTTTAGTAGGAATAAAAGACATTGTTAATGCCGAAGGTTTTCAAACAAGAGGTGGTTCAAATTTGCCACCAAAACTTTTTGAAGGAAAAGAAGCTTCGCTTGTTACAAAATTAAAAGATGCAGGAGCAATTGTTATGGGTAAAACTGTAACAACTGAATTTGCATATTTTGAACCCGGAGAAACTCGTAATCCTCATAATTTAGAGCATACACCCGGAGGATCGAGTAGTGGTTCTGCGGCTGCAGTTGCAAGCGGTATTGTTCCATTAGCAATTGGTACACAAACCATAGGCTCAATTATTCGTCCTGCAGCATATTGTGGTATTGTTGGGTTTAAGCCATCTTACGGTAGAATTCAAAAAGACGGAGTAATTCCTTTTTCAACTTCTGCCGACCATATCGGAATTTTTACACAAGATATTGATGGTATTGATTTAACAGCATCTATACTTTGTGATAATTGGGAAAAAGATGTTAAAAAAGAAACCAAACCCATTATTGGTGCCGTTAAAGGTAAATATTTGCAACAGGCAGAACCTGAAGTTATAGATTTCTTTGAAGAAAAAATAAAACAACTTGAAAAAGCAGGTTGTCAGATAAAAAGAATAGATCCTTTTGAAGATATTGATGATATAAATACTAAACATCAGAATATGAATGCTCGTGAGTTTTATGAGGTTCATAAAAAATGGTTTGAAAATTACGAAGGTAAATATCGAACCGGAACAAAAGAGCTAATTTTAAAAGGAAAAAAGGTAAGTGATAAAGATTATATTCAAGCACTTGAGGGACAAAAAATTTTTAGAGCAAAAATTGAAAAACTAAAAAAAGATAATGGAATTGATGTTTGGATTTCTCCTTCAACAACAAGTCCGGCTCCAAAAGGAATGCAAACAGGCAGTCCTCTTATGAACTTACCTTGGACTTATGCCGGATTACCGGCAATAACAATTCCTGTAGGTAAAGCAAAAAATGGTTTGCCTTTAGGTTTACAAATTACAGGTTCTTTTAATAAGGATGAAGAATTAATTGCATTTGCTAAAATTATTGAAGAAGATAGTAATCAATGAAAAGAATATCCCCCAAATACGTAATAATGGGCTTACAACATACATTTGTTATGTTTGGAGCCACAGTTCTTGTTCCTTTACTTACAGGTTTAGATATTGGAGTTACATTATTTGCTGCCGGGGTAGGAACATTTATTTTTCATATTGTAACAAAATTTAAAGTTCCTGTTTATTTAGGTTCTTCATTTGCATTTATTCCGCCTATAATTGCAGTTTCACAAAGTGGTTCTTTACCTGAAGCATTAGGAGGTATTTTTGTGGCCGGACTTTTATATGTTGCAGTTGCAATACTTTTTAAGTTTATAAAAGTTGAAGTTTTACATAAAATACTTCCTGCACACGTTACAGGTCCTATGATTGTGCTAATTGGGCTTATTCTTGCACCTGTAGCAATTAAAAATTCATCAGGAGAATTTGCTCCGGAACTTGTAAAAAATATTACAACAAATGGCTGTTGGGGGATTGCACTTTTTACATTGTCAGTTGCAATATTTGTTAAGATTTATTTTGAGAAAATAGGGCAAAAATTATTATCAATGCTTCCTGTTTTATTTGCACTTATTGCAGGATATATTCTTTCAATGATTGTTGGAGCAGTTGATTATACTGCAATTAAAGAGGCTGATTGGTTTGGTATTCCTAAATTTTCAGCACCTGTTTTTACTTGGAAGGCAATTTCAATTACAGTTCCTATTGCAGTTGTTACTATTGTTGAACATTTTGGAGATGTTTTAGCAATTGGAAATGTCGTAGGTAAAGATTTTATTTCAAATCCGGGAGTTCATAGAACTTTGATAGGTGACGGATTAGCAACATCATTTTCAGCATTAATTGGAGGTCCTGCAAATACAACTTATAGTGAAAACACGGGAGCTGTTGCTTTAACAGGAGTTTATAATCCTGTAATTATGCGAATTGCTGCAACATTTGCAATAATTCTTGCTTTTATTCCAAAATTTACTGCAATTATTGAAACAATTCCAACGCCTGTAATTGGAGGAATTTCAATATTACTTTTTGGCATGATTTCTTCCATAGGAATTAAAAATATGATTGATGCAAAAGTTGATTTTACAAATCCTAAAATTATAATTGTGTCATCAGTAATGCTTGTTTTAGGATTAGGAGGAGCAGTGTTTGAACTTGGAGAATTTAAAATTGAAGGTTTAGGTTTAGCTGCAATTATAGGAATTTTGCTTAATCTGATTATAAACTTTAGTTCATTTAAGAAAAATTAATATTAATACACACCCTGCGGGTTTTTAAAACCCGCAGGGTGCCCTTATAAAAAATGAAAAGAAATTTAACGAATAATGAGCTAAGTATTTTAAAATCACTTTATTATAATGAAGTAAATTATAATAAAGTAATAATTACAAATGAGCACTTTTTTAGTAAGATATTAAATTCATATAGCGGAATTGTTTTTGATAATACAATAGTTTTTACTGCAAAAAGTTATAAAGATGATTTTAGTAAAACAACAAGTGATATGTCTTTGTTAGTTCATGAAATGTGTCATGTTTGGCAATATCAAAATTTAAATTACAGATGGTATAAAGCCGGAGTTGAACATATTAAATTTGGTAAGGCAACATATTTGTATGATATTTCAGAACATAAAAAACTTACAGATTTTAGGTTTGAACAGCAAGGTGAAATTATGGCAGATTATTTTAGGAAAAAATTATACTTATCTTCTGATATTTCTGTTTATGA
>JAADEE010000002.1 GCA_013153575.1 Chlorobiota bacterium | reverse complement strand
GGGTTTGTTGTTCCAATACCAATAAGTCCTGAAGTATCAAGAATCATAATTGGTCTTTGTACATTATTAACAAAACTTGAGAAAAATAATTTATGTTCAAAAAAATCAATATCATATTCAGAACCACTTGTTCTTAATCTTAAAAACTCACCTTCAAAAGTATCTTTTGCTAATATCATATCTCCATTCTTTAAGATAGAAAAAGCATTATTCCTAGTTTCTTCAGACATACCATCTCCTATTACAAATAATGGATCTGTTCCTACCCATTCAGTCCTCGATGATCCCGGGATAGTATCATTAAACCTTCCAAAAACAGCAACATCAAATGAATTTGAAACTAATTGATCTCCTATTGCAATAGAATAATCTCCATAAGTCCTAGAATGATAACCTGTTGTGAAAGAATGCTTTGCATTAGCAATACAATTATCTCCTAATGCTGTAGCTCCCCATGCATTTGCTTCACACATATATCCTCCAATAGCACTTGAATATGGCATATTTGCTTTACTTTTAAATCCCATAGCAATTGCACCATCTCCTTTAGCTTCACATGCAAAGCCAAGAGCAATTGCTCCTTGTCCGCCTCCATTTGATGGAGCTTCAACTGTATTTGTTTCTGAAAGATATCCTCCGGCAAAAGAATACGGGGTATTTGCAATACAATGATAGCCCATTGAGCTTGCTGAGTTATTATTTGCCTCAGACATAAATCCCATAGCTGTTGAGTATGTATTATCTGAAATAGTTTTATAGCCAAAAGCTAAACTATAGTTTCCGTTTGCTTTTGAACCTGTTCCCATTGCAAAAGAACTTGATCCATTTGCAATAGCATTATTTCCAAGTGCATATGAATTAATATTATTTGTTATAGCCTCATTACCAATAGCGTACGAGCTGCTATAATTTGCATTTGCATTATTACCAATTGCTGTAGAATTATCTCCAAATGCTCTTGCTTGATAGCCTAGAGCTTGAGAATAATCTCCAATTGATTTAGATTGAAAACCTGTTGCCATTGAATTTTGCCCAACACTATCAGGAGACTCTATCAAAACATTTCCTGTCAGAAAAGCTTCCTTTAAAGGATACCATACTATTCTTGCTTCACTTGGATTTATAACTTCCGGTGTGGTTGAAGTATTAATATTAAAGTAATCAATTTCATCTCCTTTTGCTGCTGCATACCTGCCTACTGCAAAACCTCCGGCTACTCCTTTTGTATTTTCATTTAAATATATTCTTGTACTATCAATTCCTGTAAAGAAATATTTGTTTGTTGCACCACCTTTTGCAGAAGCATACCTACCTACTGCAAAACCGCCTGCTCCACCTTTTGAATCAGGAACAGTATAAACTCTCGTACTATCCGGTGTTACTAAAAGAAATGTTGTGTCTATATCTCCTTTTGCCGCAGCATACCTGCCTACTGCAAAACCTCCTGCTACTCCTTTTGAACTATCTTTTACATAAATTTTAACCCCTTCAGATGTTATTGTCATTAATGGTACTCCATCTTTATCTTTAACTTCAAACAATACTGAATCTGATGCTGCATCAGGAGCTGCCTTTATAACAAGCTTCCCGGAAGGTGTTGTTGTTCCTACTCCAACATTTCCGTCATTATAATAAATTGTTGATTCGTTATTTTTCCATTGAGTTGAACCTCCATTACCACTTTCATTAGAATATAACGCATAAGGAACTGAAAGTAATTGACTTGCCCCCATAGTTGTATAGTCTGTTCCTCCGGAAACATCTACAGCAACCTGTAAATAATACAAATTTGTTCCCCAGTTTATAGACGCAAAATCGTCAGATGTTAAGCCTTTTCCTACACTTAGGTTAACTAAACCAAAGTTATTGGTCTGAACATCCCAAGTTTCTGTATAAACTACGGGTCCTGAATCACTTCCTTCTAAAATACTTAACTGTATTCCAACATTTTGATTTACAACAAGCTCTCCTTCACCAGTCCTTATAACAGCCTGATATTTAAAAGATTGTGGTGCTTGAGCAAAAGCAAACGAGACTAATAATAATAAAGTTAATGTGTAATATATTTTCTTCATAACAAAAAAATTTAAAATTTCGCTAACAAGATACAACCTTAATGAATAATATACAACACTTTAAGTTTAAAATAAGAGTTTCCCCTTATAACTTTATTAATTTTTAATCATATTTTTATTTTTCTAAAAGTTTTATTCATCTTCTTTTGACTTTTGCCAAATAACTTCCATTTCTTCAAGGCTCATATCTTTTAATGACAAACCTTTTTTCAAAGTATTTTCTTCGATATAATTAAATCTTTTAAAAAATTTCTTATTAGTTTTTTCAAGTGCATTATCAGGGTTTATTCCGTATAAACGAGCAGCATTTATTAATGAGAATAATAAATCTCCAAACTCATCTTCCATTTTTTCTTTATCATTGTTTTTAACTTCTTCTTCAAACTCTGATAGTTCTTCTTTAACTTTTTCCCAAACTTGTTCTTTATGTTCCCAGTCAAAACCTACTCCTCTTGCTTTTTCTTGCATACGCATTGCTTTTATCATTGATGGCATTGATTTTGGGATTCCATCAAGAACTTTCCCTTTGCTTCCTTTTTCTTTAAGTTTTAATTCTTCCCAGTTCTTTTTCACATCTTCTGAATTTGACACATCAGTATCTCCAAAAACATGAGGATGTCTGTAAATTATTTTTTCAGCAATGCTATTTATTACATCAGCAATATCAAATTGTTGTTTTTCAGAAGCAATTTTTGAATAAAAAGTTATATGTAAAAATAAATCGCCAAGTTCTTTTTTAATGGAATCTATGTCATTATCAAGAATGGCATCGGAAAGTTCATAAGTTTCTTCAATTGTCATTGAACGAAGTGTTTCAAATGTTTGTTCTTTATCCCAAGGGCAACCAACTCGAATATCATCCATTATTTTCAGCATTTTTTGAAATGCTTTTGTTTTTTCTTCTAAACTATTCATTTTTATTTAACTAAATTAACACTCCATGCATATGGTTTTCCGGCAAACCATTTTTTAGTTTTTGGCCATATATTTTTAAAAAAATCTGAATTTCTGTAATTATTTAAATCCTTTTCACTATTCCATTTACTGTACGTAAAAAATATTGTTTCATCTGATATGTCTTGTAAAATTTCTAATGATAAGCATCCTTCATGACTTTTAATAATTGCTTCAATTTCTTTTGCAAAGTTTTTAAACTCATTTACATATTCTTGCTGAAACTTTAATTTTACTATTCTTG
>JAADEE010000078.1 GCA_013153575.1 Chlorobiota bacterium | reverse complement strand
GATGAGCCAAATATTTTTCCAACTTTCCATTTATTAAGTATAAATAGTAAGAAAACAATAAATACTGATGCAAGTAAAAAATAAACTGAAATTTCAATATTGCCAACATCAATATTTGCCTCTCCTCCTAGAGAAATAATTACTATTAAAAATGGAAGTCCTAATCCAATAAGAATATCAAATATGTTTGAGCCAACGGCATTACTTATTGCCATTCCTCCACGTCCTTGTTTTGATACTACTATTGATGATATTAAATCGGGAATTGATGTTCCAACAGCAAGTATTGTTACAGCAATTATTGCTTCTGATATGTTAAGGAAGTGAGCAATTTCAATTGCACTTTCAACTAAAATCCAACTAATTCCTGCAATTATTATTATTGAAATTAAGAATATAACATTATAATGTTTTTTGTTTGGAAAAATAAGATTTATAACGAAATCAACAGGGGATGTTATTTTTTTTATAATAGAATTTTTATTGTTTTCTATATTTGTTTCTTCTTCTATTTTATTGTTATTATCATCTGTATAATTGAATATTTTTTTCCAAAATATAACAACAACTACATATATTATATATGTGCCAATTAAAAGAAATGCTTCAAAATAGTTTAGTATGCCGTCATGTAAAGTAAAAAGCAGCATTAATATTGCAATCATATAAAAGAATAAGTCTCGTGCAACTGCTTGCCATGCTATTTTTGCATTTTTAATAATTGCAGCTGCTCCTGTTATTGCTAATATATTAAATAGGGCGGAACCAACAATATTTCCAACACCTATTGCAGCATGGTCGCCGGATTTCATTACAGCAAATATTGCAACAAAGAGTTCCGGAGCACTTGAGCCTACAGCCATTAGTGTTGCTCCTGCAGCATCGGATGACATATTTAGTTTTTCTGCAATTTTATCTAATGCATCAACAAAGTATTCATCAACAACTTTTGCGAGTATGTAAAAAGATAGTATTAATGCAATTATGTATAAAAATATCATTGGTTTTGGCTTTGCTTTTATAAGTTTAAATTAAAAAGACTTTGTAAGATTTTATTTATTTTACAAAGTCTTTTTTGTTTTTAGCTGAAGCTTTTAATTATTTTAGTTATTTCATCAACTCTTTTTTGTAACAGCTCTTGAGATTTTGCTTCAACCAGTAATCGTAAGTATGGTTCTGTGTTTGATGGACGTATGCTTAACCACCAGTCTGCATATTCAATTCTGTAACCATCAAAATCAAAGAATGCTTCAGGTTTTTCTTGTTCAAAATAGAAATTTTTTACAGCATCCATTGCTTCTTTTTTCTTTTCAAGTTTGAAGTTTATTTCTCCTGAGTTGTCATAGGCTTCAATTTTAGATATCATTTGTGAAACAGAAATACCTTTTTCTTTATTTTTAGCAATTACATCTAAGAATATTAATGTTGCAAGAAGTCCTGAGTCTGAGTAATAAAAATCTTTAAAGTAATAATGACCTGCAAGTTCGCCTCCAAATACTCCATCAATTTCTCTTAATTTAACTGCTGCATATGCACGTCCAACTCTCCACATTTCTTTTTCAAATCTATCTCCTATGTATTCAGCAACAGCTTTTGATGTTCTGATATCTTGTAAAAATTTGCCTTTTCTACCTTCAAAATAATCAGCAAGAACTGCAATCATTAAATCTGGAGAAATAAATCTGCTGTTTTCATCTGTAAACATAACACGGTCAGCATCTCCGTCAAAAATAATACCTATGTCTGCTTTTTCTTTTTTTACAAGGTTTTGAAGGTCAACAATATTTTCAGGAACCAGTGGGTTTGCTTCGTGGTTTGGGAATGTTCCATCGAGTTCATCAAAAATGTATTTTGGTTGGTTGCCAAGTAAATCTTTAATTAATAATGCTGCCATACCATTTGAGCAATCTATTGCAACATTTAAATTAGAAATGTTAGGAGCATATTTTTTTAAGAAATTAATATATTCTTCTTTTTGAGGATAATCAATAATTTTTCCTCTATTTTCAGAAACTATAACTTCTTTTGAGTTCATCATTTCTTCTAATTCTTTCAAACCACTATCGTATCCAACAGGTAATGCATCATTTCTTGAAATTTTCATTCCATTATATTCTTTTGAATTATGGGATGCCGTAATCATTACAGATGCATCAAATTTATTTTTTGCTGTAATATAATATACCATTGGTGTTGTTGATAATCCTAAATTATATACATCAGCACCGGCATCATTAATTCCTTTGCATAAATATTCAAAAATTTCAGGAGATGAAACTCTAACATCTCTACCAACTAATATTTTATTTGTTTTTAATAACTTAGGTAAAAAGTAACCTACTTTATAGGCATCATCTTTATTAAAATCTTTGTTATAGATACCTCTAATATCGTATGCGTGAAAAGCTTTCATTTATTTTATTTTTTAAATTATGAATGACAAAAGTAAGATTTTTTTAAAATGTATCAAATTTTCATTTTTTTCTTACTTAATATTCTTAAAGAAACTGAATTTAGTTTACTTTTGTTTTTTTTTTATTTAATTTAAAATCATAAAACTATGTTTAAAAAATTATTAATTATTGGTGCAATTATTTTTGCAACTTATTCGGTAAACGCTCAAAACTTGTTTGAGAAAGGAGATATTGCTGTAAATCTTGGTTTTTTAGTTGGTGATGTTACTACAGATTTTACACCCGGTATAAATGCAAGTGTTGAGTATGGTGCTTTTCCTGTTGGAGATGGTTTTGGTGTTGTTAGTTTAGGTGCAGGTTTAGATGTTGGGTTTTATTCAGGATATTATAATGATTATGTTTATGCAAGACCATCGGTTAGAGGTGCTTTCCATTTAGGGATTTTAAATACTGAAAAGTTTGATGTTTATGCTGGTGTTATGTCTGGATATACCACAGGTTATCCTGTAAATGATTTATTTATGGATGATTTTATAGGAGGAAGAATGATGTTAAGTGATGGTTTTGGTATTTATGCAGAAGTTGGATTTATTAGTGCTTCTAATTTACGAGGAGGAGTTTTCTTTAAATTTTAGAAATTTTATTTGCAATTTTTTATTAAGGCGTACATTTGTATGCCTTTTTTTTATAAGATTATTAGCTGTTTTGATAAAAAGTATATATTTGCACACTAAAAATATAATTATCGATTGTTAATTAAAATATAATAAAATATGATTAAAAGATTTTTACTTTTTGGTTTGTTGTTTTTAACTATACATTTTTCGTTTTCACAAGATGTTTTTAGGGAAACAAAAACAGGAATTAATATTGGTGGG
>JAADEE010000169.1 GCA_013153575.1 Chlorobiota bacterium | reverse complement strand
AATAAAATAATTATGAAAATAGAAACTAAAACAATTTACAGGTGTGAACATTGCAACAAGATTTATTTACGCAAACACGCTTGCGAAAAACACGAAATAATGTGTAGTAAAAATCCTAAAAATTACAGACCTTGTTTTGATTGCCAGCATTTAGGAAAGAGAAACATAGACGTATTTTTAGGCAATCATTTTGACGGAAGTGAAAGTTATAAAAACGTAGATTTATTATTTTGTAAAGAGAAAAACACATTTTTATACACACCGAAAAACGAAATTAAAGAAAATTGGTATGATTTAGGCGATGAAACAAACGAGCCTATGCCAAAGAAATGTGATAAATTCAAACCTTATGATATTTTTGATGATTAAAAAATAATTTGTATATTTGTAATGTCGAGTAGCGGCGACAAAGAAAACATTGTTTAATTTAAAACCCAGCCGAGTAGGTTTCCGCTACAACCGAAAGGCAGGGTTTTTTTATTAGATATGACACACCACTTCAACGTAGAATTAGCCACAAAATTAGGGCTTGAAAAAGCAATTATATTGCAGAACATATCCTATTGGATAGAAAAAAACAAAGCTAACAACACAAATATCCATGACGGAAAAGTATGGACTTACAACAGTTATGAAGCTTTTGAAAAACTATTCCCATACATGAAATTAAACACCATAAAAAGAATAATTAGAGAATTAGAAAAAGACGATTTTCTTGTTTCAAGAAACGACTTAAACGAAAATCCATACGATAAAACAAAGTGGTATTCGTTTGGAAATAACCCATTGTTAAAAATATTACTATCGAACGTTAAAAAAATAACCATCGATGATAGCGAAAATAACCATGTATATAATGATACAGATATTAAACATACAGATATTAAACATAAAGAAATTAATAAAGAAAAAAAACTCAAAGTTAAAAAGTCTTGGGATAACTTATCAAAAGAAATGCAAGAGTATATAAAATCAGAAATTAAGAAAATTGAAAAACCTGATATTTTAAGTTTAGAAGAATTTATTTTAAGCCTACAAGCAAAAGGTTACAAGTATAAAGATTTTGTTGCTACATATAGAGTATGGCTTAAAAAAGAAATGAAAAAGAAAGGACTTACTGATACAGAAAACGAAAATTTAGAAAAGATTAATTTTGACATTTTGCTTAAATACATAAACGAAAAAACAGGACGTAAATTTCCTGTAATTACAGACGCAGTTAAAAAACAATACTATCAAAGATTAAAAGAGGGATATTCAAAAGAAAATATATTCAATGCTATTAACAATGCTATTGAAGATGATTTTCATAAAGAGAATGGATATAAATTTTTAACACCTGAATATTTTAGCACTACAAAAGCTTTAGATATGTTCGGGCACAAAATAAAAAAGCCTAAATCAGAGCAAGAAAAAATAAAAGAAACTCTTAAGCGAGGAGGACACGTAAATTGGTAATCATGAAAGACGAATTAAAAAATAAATTACCGAAAGGGTTTAAATTAATTAATACAACTGACAACTTTATAGAGCTTGTCAATTACGCAAAACGTGGTGCTATACGTGGTGTTGATTTAGGTTTTAAAGCTATTCAAGAGTTTTACACAATGAGTATTCCGGGCGTAACAGATTGGACTGGTTTTCCGATGAGCGGAAAAAGTCAATTACTTTTAGAGTTCTTACTTAACACTTCTATTTTTTATGGTTGGAAGCATTTAATCTATATGCCGGACGTAGGAAATGAAACCGAGATAATGGCAGATTTAATACACAAAAAAACAGGTAAAACATTTGATAAACGTTATCAAAATCACATTACAGAGAAAGAAATATCAAACGCAGGAATGTTTATTGATCAACATTTTTTTATCTTAACAAAGGAAGATTTGAAAGCTAAAATGTCGCCTTATGAATTTTGGGACTATGCCGTTGAGTTAAAAAAATCAATTGGGATACACACTGCAACAATTGATGCTTGGAAAGATTTAAGACATGATACTCATTTATTTGCGAGAGAAGATAAATATTTAGAAGACGTATTAAGTTACCGGAACGCACTTGCAGAAAAACATAAATTACATATCCACACTATTATTCACCCGACAAGAACAGAAAAAGACAAAAATGGTTTTAGAAAAGCACCTACGCCATACGATATTAAAGGTGGAACAGAATGGTTTAACAATGGAAAAAGTATAATAACAGTTCATAGACCACAAGGCGAAGACAAAAAAGCTGAAAACATTGTAGAAATATATTTCAATAAAATTAAACCAAGAAGTATAGGTAGTGTTGGAATGGCTGAATTATATTTTGACGTAGCTAAATTTAGATACTACGAGGAAATTAACGGAAAAAGGAAATATGCAAGAAAAGAATTAGACGCAGAAATTAATCCTGATGACGTAAAACAATTTGTTGATTTTGATATTGACCCAAAAGATATACCTTTTTAAACCATGACACTTGTAGAAGCTTTTACGATCATAACAAACGCAAATATTAAAATATATCCGGTATATCAAAAAGATACTTTTGGTAAATACAAAAAAGGAAATTGGTATTTAGTTGTAAAAGGAACTGATTTTATGATTAAATATGATAAGCCGGTAGGTTTCGGAACGACATTATCAACTGATGACGAAAACTATGTAAATGCTTTGTATAAAACAATCTTTTATTATGCTGAAAAAGTAAAAAATGAAAACACTAAATAACACAAAAAAAGAAATTAAGAAAGCTTGGGATAATTATTTTAGTCATCAAAAATCTGAACTAAAAAAAATAGCTCATAATTCCGTCAGATTGGACGATTTAATTGTTCGTAATATCCACACACAATTGTTTGAAACATTTTTAGAATGGCAAGTAAAAGCAAAAACTGACAGTCAAAAAGAGATATTAGACGAGCTTATAAAAAACGCAATGACTTTAATGTCATACAACACTATCAAAGACGAAAGAAACAAATATTTAGTATTTGAAAGAGAGCAAATAGAAAAAAAATATTTGGAAGTATTAAAAGAAAATACTATTTTGCAAGAGCATATTAAAGAGCTTGAACAAAAACTATCAAAAAGTTTAGAGTAAAACTGACAAAAATCATATTTTAAGTTGGTAAAATTTTATAAATTGCAAGAAAATAAATAAAAATGCCAATAGACTATTCAAAATATACACTAATAAATAACAAAACTGGTGATAAATATAATTACAGTTTTGTAATGTGGAATATAGCTTGGGTATTAGTCTTTATATTAGGAATAATGACTGGTGCTATATTATTTTAATTAGCTATAACGG
>JAADEE010000309.1 GCA_013153575.1 Chlorobiota bacterium | reverse complement strand
ACATACTTCCTCATATTTACTTGTATTATCCCGATAGTACTTCATAAATATGACTTGTCTGTGAGCTAATTAATTGAAACTGAGAGCAAAGATTATATCGATCTCACGTTAATAAAAAGTATGCAATTATATCTGCAGGTTTAATTCAAAGAGAAAAATTACTTTCAAAGTTAATTGCAGAAAAATCTAATTTTGAGAATCTTTCTGACACAGGTTGGTTTCTTACACTTGGATCGGAGCCTTTTGGAATGCTATCTGCAGTAGCTGCAAACAAAGAGGTTAGAAAACTTGAAGCAGTTATCAGAAAATTAAAAGATGAAATTGATATTTTACGAAAAACAAAATCTGATTTATTATCTGATATATAAAATAAAAAAGCCCCTGCGGTTAAAAAAAACTCGCAGGGGATAACATTTGCAGATTATATTATTCTTGTTCTCCTAAAAATCTTTCAGCATCAAGAGCTGCCATACATCCTGAACCTGCAGCAGTAATTGCTTGCCTGTATGTAGAATCTTGAATATCTCCGGCAGCAAAAACGCCTTCTACATTTGTTTTTGAAGTTCCAGGTATTGTTTTTATATAACCTACTTCATCGGTTTCAATATAATCTTTAAACAAATCAGAATTTGGTTTGTGCCCAATTGCCACGAAGAAACCATCTATTGCAATTTTAACTTCTTCTTCGTCAGGTTGTCCTTTACGTTTTATTAAAGTTGCACCTGTTACTACATTTGTGCCTGTAATTTCTTTTGTATTGTGTTCGTATAAAATTTCAATATTTGGAGTATTTTCAACTCTTTTTATCATTGCCTTAGAAGCACGCATATATGGTTTCCTTACAATTAAATATACTTTTTTAGCAAGACTTGCAAGATAAGATGCCTCTTCAGCAGCTGTATCACCACCTCCAACAACAGCAACATTCATATCTTTATAAAAGAAACCATCGCAAGTTGCACAAGCTGAAACTCCTGCTCCTTTATATCTTTCTTCAGATTCTAAACCAAGATATTTTGCCGTTGCACCTGTTGCAATAATTACTGTTTCTGCAATAAATGGTTTTTTATTATCAACAACAACATTAAATGGTCTTTTTGAGAAATCAACTGAAGTTACTTCACCCCAACGAATATCAGTCCCAAAACGTTCTGCTTGTTTTTTAAGGTCTTCCATCATAACAGGTCCTGTAACTCCTTCAGGATAACCCGGAAAGTTTTCAACTTCGGTAGTTGTTGTAAGTTGCCCTCCTGCTTCCATTCCTTGAATTACAACCGGATTAAGATTTGCTCTTGCAGCATAAATTGCAGCTGTATAGCCGGCAGGTCCGGAACCTATAATTAAACATTTTACATTTTCAGCTGCTTCCATTTCAACTGACTTATTGTCATTACTGTCATCGACACTTAATGTTTTAAAAAAGCTCATTTTATATTTTTTTTAATTCTTAATTTAAGTTTTATTAAATATTATCAATTATATCGGCAAAAATAGATATAATTTCAGATATTATTGTCTTTTTCTTTTCAAATTGTATTCCAATTAATAAACTTGTAATTATTGACAGTATTTTTTTGTGAGTATATTTTATTTAATATTTTTGCATTTGCTAAAAAAACAAAAAGTTCGGGGTGTAGCTCAGTTGGCAGAGTACGCGTCTGGGGGGCGTGGGGTCGGAAGTTCAAGTCTTCTCACCCCGACAAGCTAAAAACCTTTTAAATCTAGAGATTTGGAAGGTTTTTTTGTTTGTCTTAACCTATGAATTTTTATTTCGCATATTATTTCCTTTTTTTAACAACGAAGATACAATCTTCGTCGAGCGAGGGCTTTAAAAGAGTGTTGAAAGTTTTTAATATTTCATCGCAAACTTATTATTATTGGAAAAATAAAACTAAATGCACAAGTTCATTTATAAATTTATGTAAGTTGAAACATCCAATGCAACTTACTACAAAAGAAATTTTGCATATAAAACAATATCTTACAAACAAGAATTATATTAATTGGTCGCTAAGTTCGGTTTATTATAAAATGCTTAGGGACAAAACTGCATTTATGGGTTTAGTTACATTTTACAAATATGCAAAACTGCTAAAACTTACAAGACAAAAGCCACAACACAGACGCAAAAAACATAAAATTGGAATAAGAGCCGAGAAACCTTTACAAATTTTACATGCTGATATGACTATTTTCAGACCGCTTAATAATACAAAGGTTTATATTTACTTTATCGCAGATAATTTTTCTCGTAAGATATTAAATTGGAAAGCATCTTTGGAATATTCAGCAAAATATACTTTTGAAAATTTAAAAGAAGTTTATGATGCAAACAATATTAATGACAATGATGTTGAAATTGATTTTATGGTTGATGATGGCTCAGAAAACAAAGCTGAGGTTGATACTTTTATTAAAAACTCAAAAATTAATAAAGTAGTTGCACAAAAGGATGTAATATTCTCAAATAGTATGATTGAGGCAGTAAACAAAAGAATAAAATATGATTTTTTATTTCCAACAGAAATAAAGGATTTTAAGCAAACAGTAAAACAACTTGAAACTGCTGTTGAAGAATATAACAATAAACCATACTTTCCTTTACATGGTTTAACGCCAAATGAGGTTTTTGCAGGAAAGTTGCCTGACAAAACTATGTTTAAGAATGAAATTATTAAGGCAAAGCAGTTAAGAACGGCAAAGCCCTCACCGAAGGTAATTATTGAAAACAAGAAAGATATATGCCAAATACATAAATAATATCACAGAATTTATTATTTCTATGAGATTACTTTAAACTTCAAAAATTTAGACCCTAAATTTTAACACCTTTTACAAATTAACATTAAAACCAAAGCAAATACTGCAAAAACTAAAACCAATTTTAATATTCCCAATATTGGGACGATTTATTTTAAAAATTAGTTGAAAGGGGCAGGGGCATTTGAAAAATGAGGGCAAAAAGGCGGAAAGCAAAGCACGGCAAGGGATTGGATTGGTTGTTGAAAAGTTTTTGGAATGCTTTGTGTTTTTTATAGTTTAAAACTATTGTGATAATATGACGTAGATACACTGCGTTAATCTACGCCGAGCGGGGGGGCATGCTTTTTATTTTAATAATTCAACATTTTCATAGCCTTCTAAAAGCCATTCTTCTTCATAAGACCATCTATATATCATTCCTATGTCAAAATCAAAAAAGAACATAGCCCAGTAATCCATTCGCCAATCAATATTTACTTCATAAATTTTATAAACGTATATATTTTTTCCTTTTACGTTTATAACTTTTATAGGTTCATA
>JAADEE010000074.1 GCA_013153575.1 Chlorobiota bacterium | reverse complement strand
TAGCAAATCTAAAAAACATAAAAACATGAACTACACACCATTTACACAACAAGCCCTAAATAATTTAAGAAATACTGACAATTTAAGTTGGTATATAATTCCACTTTTAGCTTTACTATTTTATATTTATGCAACAGAAGTTCAGAAAAAAAATTGGAGTGCGGTTTTTGCAGGTCTTGCATATTGGGGAATGGACTGGATTAATGAAATTATAAATTCTTTAGTGTTACATTTCTCTGAATATGCACCAATTTGGGGAACACCCGGCAAATCAGCATATACAATTTTAATTGGACTTAATGTTGAAATAATGTTCATGTTTGCAATTTCAGGAATTGTGTGGACAAAATTTTTACTCGATGATAAAAATGCAAAAATACTAGGCATAAATAATAGATGGTTTATAACAATTTCAGGTTCTATTTTTGCAGTTATTACTGAAATAATTTTAAATAGTGTTGATATGCTAACTTGGGATTATTCATGGTGGAATGCAAAAGCTCCTTGGTTAATAGTTCCTTTTGGATATATGACATTTTTTATAGTTGCTTTTTGGGTTTACGATATGAAAAGCACTAAACAACAAGCAATTGCAACATCTACAATTTGGGGAATTGTTTTTTTAAGTTTAATAATCTTTGGAAACCTTGGATGGTTGTAAAAATAAAATTTGCTAAATCTTTGATATTTAGAAAATCTATCAAATTACAAAAAATGAATTGGATATTATACATAATTTTTGGAGGTTTTGCAGGTTGGCTAACAGGCAAACTATTCAGAGGTGAAGGTTTTGGCTTTTTCAGAAATATTATTGTTGGAATTGTTGGCGGAATAATTGGAGGTTGGCTATTCAAACTTTTAAACATTAATATTGGTGATGGATTTTGGGCATCACTTTTTACAGCCATTGTTGGTGGAGGAATATTAGTAGTGATTGTTCGTTTATTAAAAAAAGAAAGGTAGTTTTAGAAAGTAGATTTGCTAAATTTTGAAAATTTAGCAAATCTTACAATTTATTTCCTTAAATTTGCAGAAAATAAAAAAATATGTTTACAATAATATTCGGATTAACATTGGTTTTAGTTTTTATAGCTTTTATTGGTTTAGGAGTGCAAACTTTTTTTTCTAAAAAGAAAACTTTCCCGGAAACTAATGTTGGACACAATAAAGCTTTAAGAAAAAGAAAAATCTATTGCGTAAAAACTCAACAAGCTGTTATTGACAAAAATTATAAGAAAAAACAATGGAATAAACCAACTTGCGAAGGTTGCTAAATTCAATAAAATTTAATCTAAAAAGGATACGTTCAATAAATGAATGTATCCTTTTTTTATAGGTTTGTAAACATGATAAAAAACAATCTCCATAACATTAAACCACATTCACCTTCGTTCAATTGGATTAAGCATAAGAACTCGTTTTGCACTACCCTCCCCTAACTACAAAGGTTGTGATTGTCCGAGTTTTAGGTAATTTAATTTTTATTTAGTACTTTCACACAAAGTTTTGCATAATAATTTAGCAATTGAATAATGAAAAAACTAATAATAATACTTCTCATAATAATAAGCACACAAACTTATTCGCAAACATTATCTTCAAAAAATAAAAAAGCAATTGAATATTTTAACAAAGCATTAACTTTTTATAATGCATACAAATATGACAAAGCAATTTATTGGTCGGAAGCAGCACTAAAAAAAGACGACAAGTTTACTGAAGTATATTATTTACTTTCAGATATTTATGGAGAATTAAAACAACCTGTAAGAAAAACATTAATGCTAAAAAAAGCAATTGTTATTGCTCCGCAAAAAAGCACACTTGCATATTACACACTTATAAAAACAGAGCTTTCAATAGGCAAATACAAAGATGCAAAAAGGCATACACTTGCATTGCAAAAATATGATACCGAAAAAAAATATGCTTCTAAAATTACATACTTCTTAAAAAGAGCAAACTTTGGAATTAAAGCAATGGAAAATCCTGTTAATTTTAAACCTGTTAATCTTGGAGAAAACATAAACTCAGAATTTAACGAATATTTGCCGGCAATTACTGCCGATGAGCAAACACTTATTTTTACAAGGTTAATACCAAATGGCAAAAGATATTACGATGGTAGTCTGCAAAAACAAGAAGATTTCTTTATTTCAGAAAAAAAAGACAATAAATTTACTTTGGCAAAAGCAATTGGTGAACCTTTAAACTCACAAGGAAACGAAGGTGCACAATCACTTTCAGCAGATGGCAGGACTTTGTTCTTTACTTCTTGCGAATATGAAAGAGGCAAAAGCTATCATGGAAAATCCTACGGAAGCTGCGATATTTTTGTTTCTCATAAAGTTGGCGATAATTGGTCGCAACCCGAAAATTTAGGAGCAACTGTAAATTCAAAATATTGGGAATCACAACCTTCTTTTTCTGCCGATGGAAAAACTTTATACTTTGCTTCTGACCGTCCGGGCGGAAAAGGGAAAATCGACATTTGGAAAACTGAACTTCAAGAAGATAATACTTGGACAAAACCTGTAAATTTAGGAGATAGCATAAACACAAAAGGTCAAGACCAGTCGCCATTTATTCATTACGATAATAAAACTTTATATTTTGCATCAAACGGACATATTGGCATGGGCAAACAAGATTTATTTATGGCAAGAATGGATACTTCGGGCAAATTTACAGAAGTTAAAAACTTGGGTTACCCTATTAACACATGGGACGAAGAAGTTGGATTAGCAATTAATGCAACCGGTAATACTGCTTATTTTGCATCTTCAAAAAAATCGGAATTTGGAGGTTTAGATTTATACACTTTTGAACTACCAAAAGAAATAAAACCTAACAAAGTTACTTATGTTAAAGGTATTGTTTACGATGCTGAAAGTGTTGACAAATTAGAAGCAAAAATAAAGTTAATTAATCTTTCTACAAACAAAGAAATTGCACAAGCTATATCGGACAAAGAAACAGGTGAATTTCTTATTTGTTTGCCTGTGGGCGAAGATTATGCCTTTAATGTTTCAAAAGAAGGATACCTTTTTTATTCTGAAACATTCTCATTATCAAAAAGTTCTGACAGCTTGCAAATTTATCGTTTTGACATACCTCTTTCACCTTTAAGGAAAGGCAAAAAAACTATTTTGAAAAATATTTTCTTTGATACAGATTCTTATGAACTTAAAAAAACATCATATCCTGAACTTGAAAAATTATATCAATTCTTACAAAAAAATAAAAATATAAAAGTTGAAATTAGCGGACATACCGATAATACAGGAAATGAAACTCATAACAAAAAACT
>JAADEE010000088.1 GCA_013153575.1 Chlorobiota bacterium | reverse complement strand
ATATATATTTTAACATATTTTATTTTACAAAATCTGCCTTTGGGCGTATTAAAAGTTCCAAATTACATTAGCAATTTTGTACTAATATCTGCATTAACAATTTTCATAACATTAATTTTAAACTTCAAAATAAAAGTAAGTGCTCATATGGCCGGTATCGGAGCTTTTTTATCATTTTTCTATACCTTTTTTACAAATGAATATGTTAGTGAAACCTTGTTCTCACCTCTAAATATTAACATTACAATTATATCATTTTTTTCAATAATAGTTATAATAGCAGGAATAATTGCAAGTTCAAGACTAATTTTAAAAGCACATACAATGAAAGAAATTCTAATTGGCTTTTTCATAGGTGTACTTTTAGGTTTATTAAATTTTATTTTATAATTAAGATTATTATTTATGTCTCCTCTTTTAGTTTTTACAGTAATAACCTCATATTTTACATTATTAATTTTAGTTTCTTATTTTACCGGAAAAAAAAGCAATACTGAAAGTTTTTTTACAGCAAATAAACAATCACCTTGGTATTTAGTTGCTTTTGGTATGATTGGAGCATCACTATCAGGAGTAACATTTATTTCTGTTCCGGGATGGGTTGCAAATACAAATTTCTATTATTTTCAAATGGTTTTAGGATACTTGGTTGGATATTTTGTTATTGCAACAGTTTTAATGCCTATTTATTACAAACTAAACCTTATAACAATATACACTTATCTTGAAAAACGATTTGGATTTTGGGCATATAAAACAGGCTCAGCCTTCTTTCTTCTTTCAAGAGTAATTGGAGCATCTTTTAGGTTGTTTCTTGTTGCCGGAGTTCTACAAATTGGTTTCTTTAATGCCTTTGATATTCCTTTTTGGATAACAATACTTGTAACAATTTCATTAATTTGGGTTTATACCCTAAAAGCCGGTATTAAAACAATTGTTTGGACTGATACTTTGCAAACTTTTTTTATGTTGTTTGCAGTTATTATCACCATTTTTATTATTGCTAAAGAGCTAAACTTAAATGCATCCGGTATAATTGAAACAGTTCAAAATAGTGAATATTCAAAAATGTTTGATTGGAATTGGCAATCTAAAACCAACTTCTTTAAACAATTTATTGCCGGAGCTTTTATTGCAATTGTAATGACAGGTCTTGACCAAGATATGATGCAAAAAAACCTAACTTGCCGAAATATAAAAGAAGCTAAAAAAAATATGTTTTGGTTTAGTATTACACTTGTTCCTGTAAATTTAATCTTTCTTTCTTTAGGAGTATTATTGTATACTTATGCAAATCAGAAAGGGATTGAGCTTCCCAAAAGTACCGATGAATTATATCCTATGCTGGCATTAAATTATTTTTCAACTTTTGCAGGAATTATTTTTCTATTAGGAATTACAGCAGCAGCATTTTCAAGTGCCGATTCTGCATTAACATCATTAACAACATCTTTTAGTGTTGATTTCTTAAACTTAAATGTTAACGATAAAAATATTAACAAAATAAAAACTTTAGTTCATCTTGGATTTTCTTTATTATTGTTTTTTGTAATTTTAATTTTTAATGCTGTAAATGACAAAAGTGTAGTTTCAGCAGTTTTTACAGCTGCAGGTTATACCTACGGTCCTATTCTCGGACTTTTTGCCTTTGGTTTAATAACAAAACGCAAGGTAATTGACAAAGCAATTCCATTTATTGCAATAATTTCTCCTATACTTTTATATTTTATAAATATGTTTTCTGAAGAAATCCTTTTCGGATATAAATTTGGCTTTGAATTACTAATATTAAATGGAGCATTAACATTTTTGGGTTTATTTATTTTTTCTAAAAAGCAATAAAATTAATTATATTTGTAGGAGAAATCAAACATAATTAATGTTATGCAAAAAAAATACATACTATCATTAGACCAAGGAACAAGCAGTTCCAGAGCAATTTTATTCGATAAAGACCAAAACATTGTTGGAACAGAACAACAAGAATTCAGACAATTTTACCCAAAAGCAGGTTGGGTTGAACATAATCCTCATGAAATTTGGGAAAGTCAATATCTTACAGCAAAAACATTAATTACACGATTAAGAATAAACCCTGAAGAAATTGCAGGAATAGGTATCACAAACCAAAGAGAAACTACAATTATTTGGGATAAAAATACAGGAGAACCAATTTACAATGCAATTGTTTGGCAAGATAAAAGAACTTCTGCACTTTGTGAAGATTTAAAAAATCAAGGTCTTGAAAATTATGTAAAAGAAAATACCGGTTTATTATTAGATTCATACTTTTCAGGAACAAAAATAAATTGGATTTTAGAAAATGTTGAAGGAGCAAGGATTAAAGCAGAACAAGGAGATTTGCTGTTTGGCACAATTGACACTTGGCTTATTTGGAAACTATCCGGAGGAAAACTTCATATTACAGATTATTCAAACGCATCACGAACTTTAATATACAACATTAAAAGTTTACAATGGGATGAAAAAATGCTTGACATTTTAAATATCCCAAAAGAAATTCTTCCGGAAGTGAAAAATTCAAGTGAAATTTACGGTACCACAACTAAAGAACTTTTTGGTTGCGAAATTCCAATTGCAGGAATTGCAGGAGACCAACAAGCAGCTCTTTTTGGTCAACAATGTTTTTCTGAAGGAGAGGCAAAAAATACATATGGTACTGGTTGTTTTATGCTTATGAATACAGGCAATAAACCTGTTACATCAAAATCAGGTTTGCTTACAACAATTGCTTGGGGACTAAACGGAAAAGTTACATATGCTCTTGAAGGAAGTGTTTTTATTGCAGGTGCAGCAATTAAATGGCTACGCGATGGAATTAAAATTATAAGCTCTGCTTCCGACACTGAAGATATGGTAAAAAAAACAGATTCAAACGAAGGAATTTATTTTGTTCCTGCATTTGCAGGTTTAGGAGCACCATATTGGGATATGAATGCTCGAGGAATTATCACAGGGCTTACGCAAGGCGTAACTGAAAATCATTTTGTTAGAGCAACTTTAGAAGCCCTTGCTTACCAAACAAAAGATATTCTTGATGCAATGTCTTCCGATTCCGGTATTGAGTTAAAAGAACTTAATGTTGATGGTGGTGCATCTGTAAATAATTTTCTTATGCAATTTCAGTCAGATATTCTTAATGAAACCGTAATAAGACCGGAAGTTGTTGAAACAACTGCAGCAGGAGCAGCATTTCTTGCAGGACTTTCCACAGGTTTTTGGACAGAAGAAAATCTTATGGCAAAACGAAAGATTGATAAAAGCTTCACACCAAATATGAAAGATGACAAACG
>JAADEE010000156.1 GCA_013153575.1 Chlorobiota bacterium | reverse complement strand
AGAAAAAAAAGAATTAGAAAAAAAGAAAAAAGAAATTGCAGAAAAAGAAAGACTATTAAAAGAACAAGAGGACAAGATTAAAGCACAAAGAGATAGTATCTTAAGTAAAGAAAATTTATTGTCTGCTAAAGAAGAAGAAGTAAAGCTTCAAAATCAAAGATTAGATTCAATGACCTTAGAGGTTCAAAAAAAACAAGAAGATTTGTTAAAAACAAAAGAACTTATTACCTTACAAGAAGAAAATCTGAATAAACAAAGGTTAGCAGCAAAGCTTCTTCAAGACTCAATGGCAATAGCCGGAGAAGAACTTAGAAAAAAACAAGAGAAACTAAAAGAAATTGACGCAAGACTTGGTAAAGAAAAACAAACGGTAAAACAACAAAAAAATATTATTTATTGGTTTATTGCCGGAGGAATTTTGGTATTCTTGCTGTTAGCAGTTATTATTGTTAGTTTTATAAATAAGCAAAAAGTTAATAAACAATTAAGTGAACAATATGCTGCAATAAACAGTCAGAAAAATGAAATTCAAAGTCAAGCACAACTTCTGGAAAGTGCAAACTCAGAACTTGAAAAACTATCATTAGTTGCATCTGAAACCGATAATGCAGTAACAATTATGGATGTAAACGGAAACTTTGAATGGGTAAATGCCGGTTTTACAAGAATGTATGGATATACATTACAACTGCTTAGAAATGAGGTTGATGACAATATAATATCTGCAAGTGGAAATGATGAAGTAAAGTCAATTATAGAAAAGATAATTGAAACAAAACAAGCAGGATCATATCAAAGCTTAAATAAAACAAGAAGTGGAGAAGAAATTTGGGCACAAACTACAATAACTCCAATTTTGGATGATAACAATGAGGTAATAAAATTAATTTCAATTGATACAAATATTACCGAAGAAAAGAAAGCAGAACTTGAAATTCATAAACAAAAGAACTTTATTGAGCTACAGAATGAGCAAATTACAGCAAGTATAAATTATGCGAAGAATATCCAACAAGCAATTTTGCCTTTGAGTGAAGACATAAATAAATACTTCAAATCATTTATAATATTTAAACCTAAACAAGTTGTTTCCGGCGATTTTTATTGGTTTGTTCATTTACCTGCCGTTGGCGATTTAACAGAAAAAGTTTTCTTTGCAACTGTTGACTGTACAGGTCATGGTGTTCCGGGAGCATTCATGAGTATGATTGGAAGTAGGCTTTTAAGTGAGATAGTTTTAGAACAAAAAATACTTAGTCCTAAAGATATACTTGAAACTCTTGACCAAAAAGTAAAAGTTGCACTTAGGCAAGAAACAACAGATAATAATGATGGTATGGATATGGCTGTTTGTATGATGGAAAAAATAGACGGTAAAAGCCACTTTATTTATTCCGGAGCAAAATCCGATTTATATTATTATTCACATAAAGATGAAGATATAACAATTCTTTCTTCAGAAAGAAGATCTATTGGAGGAACAAAACAAAAAAGAGGAAACATTAAATTTACAAATAAAGAATTTTATTTAGAAAAAGGCGATAATATTTGGCTTGCAACAGACGGAATTATCGACCAAAATAATGCAGAAAGAAAACGTTTTGGTACTCCTAAATTTATAGAACTAATAAAATCTATAAAAGATTTAAGTTTAATTGAGCAAAAACATGCTATTGAAAAAGCTTTAAAAGAACATCAAGGAGATGAAGAACAAAGGGATGATATAACAGTTTGGGGAATTGAAGTTATTTAATCCTATAAAATAAATAAACATAAAAAGCTCATTCTAAATTTAGGATGAGTTTTTTAGTCTTAACAAGTATTATTTATGAAATTTTTCAAGAAAATATTATACTATATTTTGATTGCTCCAATAAAGTTTTATAAAATAGCAATTTCTCCTTTTACGCCTGCAAGTTGCCGACATGTGCCGACATGTTCTGATTATGCAATTGAAGCAATAAAAATACATGGGTTAAGAGGTGTTTGGCTTGCAACTGTTAGGATTTCAAAATGTCATCCTTGGGGAACTTCCGGTTATGATCCTGTTTTGCCAAAAGGAATGAGAAAAATTAAAGTTAAAAAATTTAATATCGAAAAATATAAATAAATTTAAGTGTTAAAAAAGCACAATAATATATTAATTTTGTTTTCTTTTGTCCTGTTTCTTATAATTTATCCTTATACGAAAGAGATAAATATTTTTAGAGCAAAAGATATAACATGGGATATTTTAAATCAAACAAAAAAATATAAAAAAATTGATATTAAGGACTTTAAATTGTTTCAGAGCTATGACTTCTCAAAAGAAGTTTTAGAAATGGATGGAAAAAAAATTGCAATAAAAGGTTTTATAAAAAAAGAAAACCATGGAAAACATACAGATATAATTTTAACAGAAACAGTTACAGATGTTTGTTTTATGTGTAATCATGATGAACATTATAATATGATTTTATTAAAACCGGCATCAAAACAATCTGAATTATTTAATATAAAAGATGATGCTTATATAAAAGTTGAAGGTGTTTTTTCAATAAATAAAGAAAAAAACAACAATTCAGTATATCAATTAAATAATGCAAAATTAAAAGAGCTTATAAATGGGAACTAATTTATTTTTCATATTACCAATTTTAAAACAAACATTAACAATTACAGTTTTTGTTTTGGTAATGATGTTAGTTATTGAATATATTACTGTTCAAACAAAAGGAAAATGGTCAAGCATGTTTGCAACGAAGCCTTGGATGCAAGTAATATTATCAGCATTGTTAGGTATAGTGCCAGGGTGTCTTGGAACATTTGCTGTGGTTTCAATGTATATTCACCGAACAATAGGTTTTGCAGCATTAATTACGGCATTAATTGCAACGTCGGGTGATGAAGCCTTTATTATGTTTTCGGCAATACCGGGAACAGCACTAAAAATTATTTTTGCAACATTTATTATTTCAATAATAGTTGGACTTATTTTAAATATAATTTTTAAAGAAAAAAAGTTTATCGGACGAACATTAAACCACGAATTTTTTCATGAAGAAGAGGTTGAATGTGTTTGTTATGAGAAAAAAACAATTGTTTCTCAATTATTACATATGATTTGGCAAAGAGCTGTAATAATTGTTTTCGGATTAGGTTTTTTAGCACTGTTAATTTTTGCAGGAGGACACGGGCATAATCATAGTTTTCAGTTAATAAATTTAAATAATTCAGAAGTTCATACAAACAATTCACATAGTGAAAATGTAAATATTCATACAGAAGAAGTAAAAACAGTACATAATAATAAAACGGAACATTCAGCATGGACTTGGGATAGA
>JAADEE010000263.1 GCA_013153575.1 Chlorobiota bacterium | reverse complement strand
AAGATTTGAGCAATTGTATTATCAATATGTTTTTCTCTATTCGTCGAAATAATTTCATTGCTTGAATAATATGGAATGATAGATTTCTTTATGTCTATACGTCCTTTGACAGTTGCTCCTTTATATTGTTTTTTTATTTGAATTTTAGGCACACCGTGTAAGTTAGCATTAGCTAATTTTTGAACCCAAATAAATGCAACTATTCGTTTAATATAATGACTCCACTCATCTGTCTGTTTTTGACTATTTTCAGATTTAGTAATACGAATATTATAAATTTCTTCTAACATTCGAAGTAAAAAATTTTCTCCAAATCGAGGTTTGATTGTTACTTTATATTCTTGGTTATTATGAAAAAAAGAAGCTTCTCCAACAAATCTTCCTGCAACCCATTTTTTATAACGATAATCGTATTCTGCTAACCTAGATTCTTCGTCAACCCTAATATTATTAGTTAGTTTGAATATATTATTTTGTTGCGATTCAATAAATGTTTGTAATACATCAGCTGAAATAACATTATTATCAAATTGAAGACAATCTTTTGCTGTAATATGTATGATAGAATCAGTCATTAAAGTACACTTTTTCCAATGTATTTATTTGACTTTGTTTTGTTTGATTATCCATATTGCCAAAAAAAGCATCTAACATTGGTCTAATTGAAATATCCCAAAGAATTTTCGTTGCTCCATTCTTCTTAAATATTGACTCAGGTTTTTTACCTTGTATTGATGAATATTGAGTATAAATATCAACTATCTCAGAAAAAAATGTGTGTCCTATTTGATATTGTTCTCCAAGTTCATCAGATTTTTTAATTTCTTTATTTAAATTTTCACATCTTGTAGCAAACTTCTCAATATCAGAATCACTTATTTTCGGGTCTAATTTTTCCTGTTTAGTTTTAATCATACTTTTTAATATTTCAAAACTAAATCCAAAAGGGAACCAAACAAATCTCCTTCTTAATGCAAAATCAATTCTTTCCAGAGAAAAATCTATCTCATTCATTGTTCCTATAATTAACAAATTTTCAGGTACAGAAAAAGTAAAATTTCCAACAGAGGTCTTTATTTCTTCATTTCTATTTTCAATAGCTGAGAAAAACTCACCGAAAAGCCTTGATAAATCAACCCTATTAATTTCATCTAAAATTAAGATATGAGGATATTTATCTTTACTAACTACATTATCAATAAGGTTAAGCAAATCACCTTTTACTGCTTCGGTTTTTCCATTTGTAAGTTTAATGCCAGCAATAAAGTCTTCGTAATTATAGTTTGTATGTAATTGAAGCCTATGGATTTTATTTTTCACAAGATTATTCACCTCTTGTTTGTCATAAACGATAGCTAAATACTCTTCAATAGTGCATTGAGATAGATGGTATTTCAAAATTGCATTTTTTGCAATTTCTTTTGCTGAATATGTTTTACTTGTGCCAGGAGGTCCATATAAAACTATTGCCTTTTTATATTGCAGTGCGGATAAAGGGCTAAACTCATAATCGTAAGTATTAATGTTTCCGCCCCAATCCCAAACAACACGTATTTCCGTGTCATAAAAAGTAAAATCTTTCCTTTTTGTAATACTTGCAATTTTTTCACGAATATAAAATATTTGTTTTTCCCTATTATAGCCTTTCACTTCTTCCGAAGCATCATCTATAAATTTACGGAACATCCATCTAATTCTGTCCTTGTGCCCATCAGAGGCTATTGGCTCATAGTCGTTAGGTTTTGATAAATGCATTAATATGTTAAACATTCCCAATCTTCCATCTGGAATATATTTCCACACTGATTTGTCAATAATATTACTTTGTTCAGCTTTACGGTTAAATCTTGATTCAATACAAATTTCTGCGATTTTATCCTTAGCTTGTTCTGTGTTTTCAATACTATTGTTTAGCACATCTAATTTTAACTGCTTCATAAGAAGAAGCAAAAAAGAAATTTCTCTGTGTTTACGAAATTTTATTGACGGTCCTGCATCTCCAAAACCACCATTTGGATATAAGCCGTCTCGAAATTCTATTTGCTTTTCTACGCCTAACTCTGTTAGTATTCTTCTTGGAGTAGATTTTTTGGTTGAAGATTTGAAATCACTTGGAGACATACTCCAAAGCCAATTTACGTGAGCAAATGTTAAAATGGTCTCATAGTTTGCTTCATTAAATTGTCTTTTTATTTTCTGATAATAATCCCCGTCACCATCTTGATAGTTTATTATGAAACGATTAATACAATCATCCAAAGATTCAATTGTTATAATATTTTCTTCATCAGTTAAAAAACTATTATCCGAAAGTATTGTTTTTTCAATAAATTCATCAAATAAACTATAAACTTTCCTATTTGCCCAACTTGGTATCATATATCTTTTTATTTATTAAAATTTCACTTGCGTTTCTGCTGTTTTTTGTATGTGCCCTAACGGTTTCGTATATGCGCAGTGGCGGAATTTTATACATTGTCCTTTCCCTGCTTCACAAAGGTAGCAAAAATCAAAAAATTTCGCATATATTTATTTTCTTTTTGTGAAATTTTTTGATTTTTGCGGGCAGACAAGCAATTAACTATGAATTAAGCACTTATCCGCCATTGCGTATATACAATGTTCTCTGCTGGCTTTCTTTCTCCATATAGTTTTTTTTCTTTCTTTTTATGTTCTATTTTCCCTGTGCGTTGGCTTGGCAAGCTCTTTGCAAAAATTGGCTTGTGCGGGTGGCTTTTAGCGTTTTTGCAATGTGCTTGACAAATGCGTTGGCTTTACATTAGTTTCATCAAATCGGCTTCATTATTATACTTTTCTTTGTCTATTTTAGTTAGTTTACCTTTTTTCAAAACAAAGATGCTTGTAGAATACTTTAATATATCTTGTAAATTGTGAGAAACCAAAATCAGAATACCATTACGCTCGATAATTTCCTTAATAGCGAGATCAATCACTTTTTTTGAAACAAAAGGATCTAATGATGCCGTTGGTTCATCCATTAGTAAAATTGGCAAATCGTGTTCAAGTGAAAACAAAATTGAAATAGCTTGTTTTTGTCCGCCGGATAAGAATCTTATTTGCTCGTCTATTTTGTTTTCAAGTTCCATATCTGCTTTTTTTAGCAAATTGAAACAATATTCGTAAATGGCTTTTGATTTATATTTATTAAATGGGTTACTCTTTTTATTTTTAATTATACTAAAATTTTCAAATACGGTAAGAGTTGGAAATAGATTTGCATCTACAATTTGTGATACCAAAGGTATTGAAAAGGATTTTGTTACTCCTTTATCGTTAATTACATTAATTGAGCCTTTTTGAATCGG
>JAADEE010000175.1 GCA_013153575.1 Chlorobiota bacterium | reverse complement strand
TCAGTTGTTTTATGATATAGTTCAAAATCAGTATTTAAAAATAAAAATATAGAACTAAATAATTGGAATTTATCATGAGGTTCAGAAAAATGATACCTCCACCAAAATAGACAAAATTCTATAAATTATTTTGGTGTAAAATAAAAACTTCAAATTACAATATGAAAAAAGAAATGATAAAGCTTGTTAAATTGATTAAGGAAAGAGATTTAGAAAAGTTTAGGATGTTAGGGGGGGGGGATAACAAATATGTTATGTCCTATTTAAATCCTTTTATATCTATTGCCTAAGAGTATATGATATTATAATTTAATTGTTCTGCATTATCTATTATGTATTAATACAATAAAATAAATTTTATTTCATGAAAAGATTTTTAGTCTGAATGTTAATTTAATGTAAAATACATTCATATTCTACATCCTATTTAATTCTGAAATCAATAATGTTTTTTTGTTGTGGGTTTTTAATAATATTTTATGTTTTTTTGCAAATGATTAAAATAATCATTATTTTTGAGCGTATTAATATTTAATTTAAACTTAAATGCTAATGAAAAGATTAAAACTAAGTGCAACAATCTTGCTTATGTTTGGTTTGGCTACCTTTATTCATGCACAAGAAGCAATAACTACAGGAGGGGGTAGTGCTTCTGGTGATGGGGGGGCAGTCAGCTATACAATAGGGCAAGTTTTTTACAACACCGCAACCGGATCGTCAGGCAGCGTAATAGAAGGAGTACAGCAGCCTTACGAGATCGTGGTTGAAACAGGCATCGAAGATGCTAAAGATATTGATCTTGGGCTATCAGCTTACCCTAATCCAACCGTAGATGTTTTAACACTATCGGTTCAGAATTATGAAAGTGATAAGCTTTCATACCAGTTATTTGATATTGCCGGAAGGCTTGTTGTCGGAGATAAAGTTTCTTCTAATCTGGCTTTGATTAACATGAGTGGATATAAACCCGGTGTTTATATCTTAAAAGTTGTCGACAATAATGAATTAATTAAAACATTTAAAATTATTAAAAAATAAACTTTAACAGGAGGATTAAAAAATGAAAAGAATTTTAACATCATTTATTATTACGTTATTTACACTTTCGGTATGGGCTCAGTCTCCCTCAAAAATAAGTTATCAGGCAGTTGTACGCAATGCAGATGGAGATCTTGTTACATCAACTGGAGTTGGTTTGAAGATCAGTCTTTTACAGGGCGCTGCAGATGGGCCGGCAGTTTTTGAAGAGCAACAAGATGCAACAACCAATGAAAACGGGTTGCTTGCTGTTGAAATTGGTGCCGTTAATGATTCTACATTGGTTGATTGGGCTAATGGGCCTTATTTTTCAAAAGTAGAGATTGATATAGATGATGATGGTACTTATGATATTACGACAGTAAGTGAAATTTTGAGTGTTCCTTATGCTATGTATGCTACACAATCAGAAAATGCATCTGCTCTTAGCGAGGAAATTATGGAATTATTGAACAAACATGATATTGGTACTGTTTCAATAATATCAGGAGATGCAGAGCTACCTCAGGATGTTAATACGAGCTTGAGTATGGAAGCTCAAACAGACTTCACTGCAAACAAGTATTCTTGGGATTTCGGTGACGGAACTACAATAAAAGATACAACTGCTGCAGGAGTGAATCATACTTATTCAAAAACTGGATGTTTTAATGTAACACTGACAGCGTCAAGTGATGTACTTTCAAGCTCTGTTACCGAACTTGATTTTGTACAAATAGGAGATACTGTTATAGAAGATGCAGAAGGAAATAAATATGCAACAATTACTTTAGGAGACCAGACATGGTTAGGTGGTGATCTTAAGACGTTAACCGCTGCAGACGGTTCCGCTATTACATTGGCAACTGATTCAGCTTCATATTATTCTTTAGCTGACACTGCTGCTGTCGCAGTATGGGAAAATTATGATCCATCTACTAATAATCTTATTTATAATTACCATGCCGCAATGATTGCGTGTCCTGAAGGTTGGCATTTGCCTTCAATGGATGAGTGGGAAGCTTTAAAAACATATTTAACAGAAAATGGTTATACTTGGGATGGATCAACAGATCCAGATAAAGAAGCTAAGGCTGTTGCATCAAGAGTTGGGTGGCGAACAGGAGGTTCATCTGTTGAAGGTTGTGTTGGTTATGACGTATTAACAAATAACGCTACCGGCCTATCTCTAGGACCTAATGTTGTTTATTATGATGGAAAATTTGACTGGCTTACTAATAGGTTTGCATGGTATTGGACAGCAACTCCATATAGTGCTACAAATGCTGATATAATATTTATGTATTATGCATATTCGTATATACATACAGGATTGAACAAGCCTTTTAAGTTTGGATATAATATTCGTTGTATAAAAGATTGATAGTTTTTGAAGTTAAAGTAAAAAAAAGCTGTATATGCAATATTGTATATACAGCTTTTTTTTTTGTGTAAAATTAACTAAATTTGAATATATTTGTCACGTTTTATGAAGTCAATAATCAGATGAAAATACAAAACCGTCAAGTTAAGATATTAGAGATTCTCCGGGCAATGCAGCGAATAGTTACAATTAATGAATTAGTTGATATCTTGGGAGTATCAGGCATTACTATCAGAAGAGATCTGCAGGAACTTGAAGAGAAAAAAGCTGTAATAAGAACTCATGGTGGCTGTATGCTGGCTGGCAGGTTAGCCATGGAAACTGAATATCATAAAAGGGTTGCAGTTAATTTTGAATTAAAAAGGGCAATCGGGAAACGGGCAGCTAAGGAGATAAACGATGGTGATATTATTTTAATAGAAGAAGGTACTACCTGTTTTCATTTATCTACTCATCTTAGTCATTTTAAATCATTGTCAGTATATACTAACTCCCTCGCGTTAATTTCAGAGTTGAGCAGAATGCCGAACATTACACTTAATTTGTTAGGTGGTGTTGTAGATATGGATCATTACTCAGTTTCAGGATATATTACAGAAAGCATGATAGAGCATATTAAATTTGACAAAGTCTTTTTAGAAGTTGATGCGCTTGACACTTCTGGTATTTGTTATGAAAACAATGAGTCAATAGCAAGACTAGCAAAAATAATGCTGCGACAGGGTAAAGAAAGAATATTGTTGTGTGATCATACAAAGTTAGGCAGGAATGCATATTTTTCCTATGCATCGTTAGATGATTTTGATAAATGGATTACAACACCGGAAATAAATGAAGAACAGCTTAAACTATTTCGTAAAAAAACAGATGTTATACTTACGGAATAACCATTAATGGACCTTTCATTTTAGTTTTAATATTTAAAA
>JAADEE010000176.1 GCA_013153575.1 Chlorobiota bacterium | reverse complement strand
AAGCAATCATTTTTTAAGTTTACATTTGACAAGTCATTAAATTAGACAATTAGCTTAAAATTATGTATATCAACAAAATATCACACTACATACCTAAAACAAGAGTTCCTAATTTGTATTTTTCGCAACTTAGCGGACAAGATGAAGACTGGATTTTTCAAAGAACAGGAATAAAAACAAGAAGTAAAGCTGCTAAAGATGAAAATACAAACACAATGGCTATTCAAGCATCAAAGCAACTCTCAAACATTGTTAATTTTCCTATTTCAGAGGTTGATTTAATTGTAGGAGCAACATACAGCCCTTATGATACAGTAGGCACACTTGCCCATGCAGTACAACGTTCATTAAATATTACAAATGCAAAGGTTGTTTCAATATCATCAGCTTGTTCATCTTTTATAAATGCACTTGAAATTGTTGAAGGTTATTTTGCAATGAACAAAGCAAAAAAAGCAATTATTGTTGCTTCGGAACATAACTCAATTTATTCAAACCCTGAAAACCCAAAAGATGGTCATTTATGGGGTGATGGTGCAGTTGCTGTTCTTGTTACAAAAGAAAAAATATCTGAAAAAGATATACACATAAAAGACATACTAACTTTTGGACTTGCACATGAAGGTGAAGGAAATTTAGGAGTTATGCTACATCCTAAATTTGAAGGTATAAATATGCCTCATGGAAATGACGTATATTTACATGCAATAAAATACATGACAGAACTTCCAAAACAGTTACTTAAAAAAAACAATATGTCTGTTGAAGATGTTGATTACCTTGTTCCTCATCAAGCAAATATCCGTATTATTAATAAGGTTGCAAAGAAGTTAAAAATATCAAAAGATAAAATATTTGTAAATATTGAAGAATTAGGTAATACAGGATGTGCAAGTTCTCCAATTGCTTTATCGCAAAACATTAACATATTAAAAAAAGGAGATATTATTATGATGTCAGTTTTTGGAGGTGGTTATTCCGGAGGTGCTGTTATTTTAGAAGCATAAAATATACGGAGGCATTTAACCTCCGCATATTTAATAACGTGAGTTCGATATAAGATTTGTTCTCAGAAAATTGGTGGTGCATAAGGTTTTTTATTGTAAATTTCATTAACTAACTCACATACTTCCTCATATTTACTTGTATTATCCCGATAGTACTTCATAAATATGACTTGTCTGTTAGCTAATTAATTGAAACTGAGAGCAAAACCTATATCGAACTCACGTTAATATTTTAACACCTAAACTATTCCGTTTTTATCCGTAAAATAAATTTACCTTCTGTTAAACCATCGGCTCCTGCAACTCCAATTACAACTTTATAAGCCCTATTTACTGCATTAAGATGTACTGTTCTTGTATGGTCTTGCGTTTTACCAACTTTCTTATAATCCCATTTATATTCGGCTTCACAAGTTATACATGAGTTAAGATTTGGAACTATTGAATTATCATTTTGCCCAACCATATATGCATAAATACTCATATTGTCCTTCTTATTTTCAGGAATTACTGTAATTGTCATTTTAGAATGTTCAGGAATTTCAGTAATATAAATGATGTGATTTCCATTAAATTTATGATTTTGCGTAGCAGGAAAACATGCAACAGAACTTTTTGATGCCCAACTTAAATCATAAATTTTAGTTCCTTCTGCTAAATCTCCACTATATGCCAAAGTTTTTCCTTTTACACTTTCTGCAGAATACATTTTTAAAGGTCTTTGTTCATTTGTATTTTTTATTCTTGATTTAAGTTTTATTTCAAGTGTATATTCACCTTCTTCAAGATGATTTGCACCTGTAACTCCTATAAAAACATTATATTGGTTTGTTGTAGAATTAAACTTAATTGTTCTAGTATGATCTTGCGTTTTTCCCCTTTTCTTATAATCCCACTTATGATCAGCTTCACAGGCAACACATCTATTTAAATCAGGAACAACAGGAAACCTATTTGTACCAACTTGATAACCATAAATACTAAAATTAGCATTTTTATCCTTAGGAATTACAGTAACATAAACCTCTGAAAACTCCGGAATAACAAAACCATATAAAACATGCTTGCCTGTAAACTTAGAATTTTGCGTTGCCGGAAAACATGCAGTTGAACTACGTGATGCCCAACTTAAATCCGACATAAAAACTCCATCAGAAAGATTTCCATTTACAATTGTAGTTTCATTTGGTTTTACAAAAATTGCTTTAACACCTTTTGTAAAAGATTGAGACAAAATGGAATTTGAGATTATCATCATAATAAGTATTATTAAATTTTTAGTTTTCATTTTGAATATGTTTTTATTGAAGATTATAATGGAAAATATATTATCAAATATACGCGAATTAAAATTGTTTTCAAACTTAATATGATGAACTACATAAGTTTTTATATGAATTTGTATATTTTTAAATTAACTTTGCGAAAAAAAATGATTGAAATAGGAAACTACAATAAATTAAGAGTTGTAAAAGAGCTTGATTTTGGAATTTATCTTGACGGAGGAGATGCCGGAGAAATTTTAATGCCAAAAAAATACGTACCAAAAAATATAAAAACTGATGACGAAATTGAGGTTTTCATATATTCCGACACAGAAGATAGATTAATTGCAACAACTGAAACACCTATTGCAAAAGTTAACGAATTTGCACATTTAAAAGTTAATGAAGTAAATAAATACGGTGCATTCTTAGAATGGGGAATTATAAAAGAACTTCTTGTTCCTTTTCGTGAACAAAAAGTAAATATGGAAAAAGGATTTTCATATATAGTTTACATTTACCTTGATGAAGACACAAACAGACTTGTTGCCTCGGCAAAGGTTAATAAGTTTTTAAGCAAAGAAACACCCCCTTATGAAGTTAATGATGAAGTTAAAATTCTTATACAAAGAAAAACTGAAATTGGCTACATGGCAATAATTGAAAATAAATTTGGAGGTTTGTTATATAAAAATGAAGTTTTTAAAGATATTGAAATTGGCGATAAACTTACAGCTTTTGTTAAGAAAGTAAGACCTGACGGCAAAATTGATTTGGCTCTTCAAAAAGCAGGTTACGAACAAATTGATAGTGTTGCTAAAAATATTCTTAAAATTATAAAAGATAATGATGGCTTTATTGGTGCTACAGATAAAAGCTCTCCCGAATTAATAAAAGCCATTTTTAATATTAGCAAAAAATCATTTAAAAAAGCAGTTGGTGCGTTATACAAACAACGATTAATTGTTATTGAAGAAGATGGAATTAGTTTGAAAGGATAATACAACATTTTCTATTAAGAAAAATTCTTAAATAAATATACATGGTTATAATTATATTA
>JAADEE010000218.1 GCA_013153575.1 Chlorobiota bacterium | reverse complement strand
TCAATAATACTATATAACTCTGATTTTATTTTAACTGTATCTTCCATTGTTTGCTATTTAAATACAAATATACAACTTTAATTTAAAATACTCACTTTTACACAAACTCCTTATTATCAACAACATCAAACTTGTCAAGCATATTTAATTTTTGAGCAGTTTTTCTATTTACAAAAAGTTTTGCTTCTGATGGTTTTATAACTCTCGATTGAATTGTATTATTATCTAAAATATCAAGTGCCATTTTAACAGAAGTTTCCGTAACGGCATCCCAAGGAATTACATAGCCTGAAAGCCCTCCTCTTAAAACTGTATCTTCTAACATGCAAATTGTTGGGAAATTATCGGTTATAATGCTTAATTGTTCATAACCCGATGCAGCAATTACAGTGCTTGTTCCAATATAAACCCATTTAATATCTTTTCGTTTAAAATAGGCTTTTGCTTTTTCAAAATCTTCAACTTCTTGAATTTCGTAACTATACAATTTTATATTAGCTTTTTTAGTGTATTCAAGAATATCATCGTACTGAATTTCGGCTTGTAATTCACCTCTACGATATAAAACACCAACTTTATCAAGTTTCTTTTCTAACTTTAAAACAGTATTTTCAAACTGTTCTTTAATTTCCGGTGCATAGCAAGTTGCATAAAAGTTTTTATATGCTTCATTCTCAAAATCAGCAATAATTGCAGAATTGTAAATGCCTGTAAATACAACAGGAATTTTATCATCTTTAAGGTACTGACCAATCCTCATGCTTATAGGCGAACCTATTGAAAAAATTAAATCTACTTTATCATGTTTAAATTTCTCAATTGCGCGCATAACCTTGTCTTCCTCACGTTTGCAATTTACATATGAAATTTGCAAATTATTATCTCTTTCTTTACGGAAGATATATCCTGCATTTTTAAATTTTTCTTCAATAACATTAATTGATTTTACATAAACTTCAAGATTATCCCAATAAATAATTCCTATTTTCTTTATTTTTTGAGTATAATGTTTTGCTCTCTCCTCCCCTCTTAAAACACGTAATCCTCCTTGTGCAAGAGCTTCTAATTCAGATTCTCCTGCATATATTTTTGTTTCTGCCATAAATTGAACTCTTTCAACAATCCAATTTGTAAGCATTTTTGAATGAGCAAGTCCACCTGTTAAAATAATTGCATCAATTTTTCCTTTTAGATTTGTTGCACGTTTTCCAATTTCTTCGGCAATTTGATATGCCATTGCTTCATAAACTAATTTATATTTTTCGGAACCTGCATTAATTATTTTTTCAACATCACGAGCATCGTTGGTATTAAAATAAGAAACTAAACCTCCTTTACCTACAACCATTTTTTTTAGTTTCTTTTCGGAATACTTACCGGACTTACATTTTTCTAAAAATTTAAACAAAGGTAAACTTCCGCTACGTTCAGGTGAAAATGGACCTTCATACAAACCATGATTTACATTTACAGCTTTTCCATTTTTAAGGGCAGCAACAGTAATGCCTCCACCCATATGAGCAATAATTAAGTTAAGCTCGGTTATTTTTTTATTTACATCTTTTGCATATTCACGTGCAGTAGAAAAAATATTTAAAGCATGTAGCAAAGATGAACGTTCAAACTCTTTATTTCCTGAAATTCTGGCAATAGGTTCTAAATCGTCAACAGCAGGTGGGTCAACAATAAAAGAAGGTATTGAATACTCCCAACCAATGCTGTATGCAATTACACAACCTAAATTTGAGGCATGTTGTCCTTGTATTCCACAACGTGCATCATCAATCATATCTTGATCAACATAATAAGTACCACTTGGAATAGGTTTTATAAGCCCTCCACGACCTACAACTGCATCTAATTTATTTAATTCAAACTTTTTATTATTTAGTGCATTTATAATTTCTTCTTTTCTAAAACTATATTGATCCCAAATATTATCGAATTGTTCAAGTTGTTTAGGGCTATGGCTAACGTTTATTTCAAATAAAATATCTTCGTTTTTAAAAACTCCAATTTTTGTAGAAGTTGAACCGGGATTTATGGTGAGAATGTGGTATGTTTTCATTAAATAAAATATTTGATATTTGTTTTATCTACAATTATTTTGCCTTTGTTGTTGATTTAAAGATTAAAAATTGTGCTGTCCAATATAATATTATTGTTACTATTTTTGAATAATCATAATCTTGAATAAATTTTGTAAATGCAATATTAGTATCAGAAATTGCAAATAAACTTGCCCCAACAAAAGCATAAATTGCAACATTGTTAAAGTTTCTTTGCAAAAATGCTCTCCAAACCATTGTAATAATAACAAGTATGTAAATTATTACAGGTATTGTTAAGTCGCCCAAATGAGGATAAAAATAGAATATTAAAATTCCTGCAACAGCATAAAAAGGCAAAGAACTAAGAATATTTAACTGATTGTTTCTTTTGCTAAAAGCAATTATATAAAAAATATGTGCAATTAAAAACGATGCCAATCCAAAAATGAATTTATCAACAATATTCATAAGAAAAACATCTCCTAAAAGAGAAAAAATAAATCCTATAAAAATTAACTTGTTATATTTTGTATTTGGCTTTAAAAGAATTAATAGAGCAATTAAAGGCAGAGGTTTAAAGATTGCTCTGAACACATCATTATCAATATATACAGCATAGCAAAAAAGCAATCCTGCAATAACAAATAATGTCAATAAAAACTTTTTCATTTTAGCTTTTTTATACGATACAAAAATAAGCTATTTTCGGTGCAGAAAAAACTTTATTAATCCGCAGTTTTTATAATCTTTAATTTTTAACCGGTAATTTTATTATTACAGATGTTCCAATATTTTCTTCTGAATTTATTTTAATGTCTCCTTCATGTTCTTTTATTATTGTATAAACAATTGACAAACCAAGTCCTGTTCCTTTACCGGGGTCTTTTGTTGTAAAAAACGGGTCTAATACCTTTTTCAAATATTCTGGTTTTATGCCACTGCCTGTATCTGATATTTTAACCTCAACATTTCCATTTACAATTTTAGTTGTTATTTTAATTTTTCCTTTTTCAGATATTGACTGAATAGCATTAAGGAAAACATTTATAAAAACTTGGTGTAAATCTCCTTCATTACATTTTACATTAGCATTATCTGAACTAAATAACCTTTCTATTGTAATTTTATCATTAAGTTGGTTATTTAACATTAATAAACAATTATCAATAATTTTATGAATATTGCAATCAATATCATAATTATCTTGATTGCTACTAAACTTTGTTAATCCTTTTACAATTTTTGAGATTCTTTCAATTCCGGTTTCTAATGAAATTAAAAAATATTTCATAT
>JAADEE010000086.1 GCA_013153575.1 Chlorobiota bacterium | reverse complement strand
TTAAAATCTATAATATCAAATCCATTCAACAAATCTTTAATAGGCATTCTTTTTTTGCCTTGTAACTGAAGTTCTAAAATATTTATATAACCTTCTGATGTTGAGATTTTTATATAAGTCTTATTATCTGATATAATTTTACCAACTTCTAAATTATGTTTCTCAAAAATCATTTCCGATGCAAATATTTTTAAAGTTAAAACCTTACCATCAGAACTTGAAATTTTTGTCCATGCAGCAGGATAAGGACTTAAACCTCGAATAAAGTTATAAATTGTTTTATTATCTTTTTTCCAATTTATTTCACAAAAATCTTTAAATATTTTATTTGCTGATTTTATTTCAGAAACAGGAATTTGTTTTTGAGGTATTGCTTTTACCTCACCTTTTATAATTGCATCAACAGTTTTTATAATAAGTTTTCCACCAATATTCATTAATTTATCATGAAGTTGTCCTGCATTTTCAGTAGGTAAAATTTCAACTTCTTCCTGAAAAATTATCATACCTGTATCAATTTCTTTTTCAATAAAGAAAGTTGTAACACCGGTTTTTGTTTCACCATTAATTATTGCATGATTTATAGGTGCTGCACCTCTATAATTTGGCAAAAGTGAAGCATGCAAGTTTATTGTTCCAAATTTTGGCATTGCCCAAACAACCTCGGGCAACATACGAAATGCTACAACAACCTGCAAATCGGCTTTTAAATCTTTTAATTCAGAAATAAATTGTTCGTTTTTTAAGTTTGTAGGTTGTAAAATATTTAAATTCTTTTCAAGTGCATATTTTTTTACAGCCGAAGATTGTATTTTTTTCCCTCGCCCTGCCGGTTTATCCGGTGCAGTTATTACACCAACAATATTAAATCCGTTTTTATATAATGATTTTAAACTCTCAACTGCAAAATCAGGAGTTCCCATAAATACTATTCTAAAATTATCTTTCATTTTCTAATATATCTTTAATAATTGTCCACTCTTTTAATTTATCTTCATATTTTTTCATTGCATTTGCAGGACTTGTTGATGGTAAAATACGATAAATAAAATTATCATTCAAACCTACATACTTTTTAAAATAATTGTAAGAAGCTTTTCCATTAAACATAACATATTTAATATCAGAATATTGATAAAAGAAATCTTTAAAATTGTTGGCTTCTTCATTTTTAATATTAGCATCTAAACTTCCTTTTCTTTCACAAAACTTTAAAGTATCCCAAAGTGCAATTTTATTTTCTTTAAGTAAACTTTTCTTAACATTATAATCATCTGAAAAATCTTTTTCAAAAAGCTCAAACATAATTCTCCAAAACACATTATGTTTAAAACCATAATATTCATTAATTTCTAATGACTTTTTCCCCGGCATTGTGCCTAAAATTAATATCTTTGCATTAAATTTTGCAATGGGCGGAAAAGAAAATGAATTCATAGTTTTTAAAAATTTCCGAAAATTATAAAATATATCGTAAAACATAAAACTATTATTTTTCGTTACTCAATTAAATACAAAAGATTTATTACAAACACAAAAAATATGAAAACAAATAAAATTTTACTATCAATACTCTCTCTTTCAATATTAATTACTGCATTTACCTTTGGTAATTTTGAAAAAAGTAAGCTTATTTTAGATATAATGAAGCAAAGTTTAAAAGTTTATCATTATGAAAATCGTGATTTTAACAATGAATTTTCAGAAGAATTCTTTAAACTTTATATGGAAAAACTTGATTACAACAAGCGTTTCTTTTTACAATCCGACATAGATAAATTTGCAACATACAAATACAAATTAGATGATGCAATAAACAATGAAGATTTTACATTCTTCGAGCTTACAAAAAACACTTATATTGAGCGTGTTACAGAATTAGAAAGCTATATAAAAGATGCTTTAAAAAAACCTTTTGATTTTACAAAAAAGGAAACAATTGAACTTGACCCTGAAAAAAGAACATATCCTAAAACAAAAAAAGAATTAAAAAGTAATTGGAGACAATACTTAAAATATTCTGTAATGACAAAACTTGCCAACAAGCTTGAAGTGCAAGAAAAAGCTATTGCAGATAAAGATACAAGTTATGAAGTAAAAACTTTTAAAGAACTTGAAGAAAAAGCAAGAGAAGAAGTTAAAAAAACATATACAGATTGGTACCACAGAATGACAAAAATTAACGAAAAAGACATTCTAAAAATGTATTTTAATTCAATTACAGCTGTATATGATCCTCATACTGAATACTTTCCACCAAAAGATAAAGAAAATTTTGATATAAGAATTTCCGGCAAACTTGAAGGAATTGGAGCAACACTTTCGCAACCAAATGCATACATAAGAGTTGAAAGAATTGTTACCGGAAGTGCATGTTGGAAACAAGGAGATTTAGAGGTTGGAGATTTAATCTTAAAAGTTGC
Source organism: Chlorobiota bacterium (assembly GCA_013153575.1). Classification (GTDB taxonomy): domain Bacteria; phylum Bacteroidota; class Bacteroidia; order Bacteroidales; family JAADGE01; genus JAADGE01. The sequence goes on along the minus strand of JAADEE010000086.1, from coordinate 922 downwards.
ACAAGGTGCTGAACAACCTGTTGATGTTGTTGATATGCGACTTGACGAAGCAATTAAAATGATTAGAGGAAAAAAAGGAACAGAAGTTAGGTTAACTGTAAAAAAAGCTGATGGAAGCATTAAAGTTATTCCAATTATAAGAGATGTAGTTATTCTTGAAGAAACTTTTGCAAAATCGATAATAATAACTGATAGCATTTCAAATGAAAAAATAGGTTATATTTATTTACCCGGATTTTATGCAGATTTTGAAGACCCTAATGGAAGAAGATGTTCAATTGACGTTAAAAAAGAAATTGAAAAATTAAAAGAAGAAAATATTTCAGGAATTATTATTGATTTAAGAAACAATGGAGGCGGTTCATTAACAGATGCAATTGATATTGTAGGTTTATTTATTGATAAAGGACCTGTAGTGCAAGTACGTAGCAGGTTTGCTATGCCACAAGTTTTAAAAGATAAAAACGCAGGAGCATTATACAAAGATAATTTATTAATTATGGTAAACGAGAATAGTGCTTCAGCATCAGAAATCATGGCTGCTGCAATTCAAGATTACGAAAGAGGAATAATTGTTGGAAGCAAACAAACTTTTGGAAAAGGAACTGTACAAAGATTTATTCCTTTTGATAGAATGATAAGAGGAAATGATAACTTAAAACCACTTGGTGCATTAAAAGTTACAATTCAAAAATTTTATAGAATAAATGGAGGAGCAACTCAACTTAAAGGAGTAGCTTCCGATATAGTTTTACCTGATGCATATTCAAAACTTGATATGGGTGAAAAAGATTTAGATAACCCAATTGCTTGGGATGAAATTCCAAAAGCTGAATATAAAAAAGTAAAACAAAACTATAATCTTGATAAAATTAAAGAAAGAAGTTTAAAAAGAATTGCCTCTGATACATCATTTACAATT
>JAADEE010000186.1 GCA_013153575.1 Chlorobiota bacterium | reverse complement strand
TAAGATATTTCTAAAAATCATATTATAAAAAAGTCATTCTCGTTTGTTACAAGAATGACTTTTTAAATTGTTAACCAAACATTATTTATTCAGCAGGCATCATTACTATTTGAACAATATTTTTATTGCTTAAAAATTTATTAGCTGCTTTTTTCAAACTTTCTTTTGACATTTTCTCAATAAGATTATCAAAATTTTCTTTACTGCTTATATCGTAACCATGATAATATTTTTTAAGTAATGCAGACTGCCAAAAAGAATTTTCACGCAATTGTTCTTGTCTTGTTTTTTTGAAGTATTCAATAGTTTTTGTAACATCAACATCAGTTGGGCCATCTTTTTTCAACTTTTCAATTTCACTATAAATAATTGAAGTTAAATGTTCCGATTTTTCAGGTGCACAATCAAATTGCATTTTAATTTGGTAATTTTCATATGGGTAGTGTTCTTTTACTGCTGAAACTCTAACACCATATGAGCCACCTTCTTTTTCTCTTATTGTTTCAACATATCTTAAACTTAAAATATATTTTAATGCATCAATATTTAAGTTATTCTCAGGATTATATTTGTATGTTCCTGAAAAATCTACATAAACTCTACTTTTTTTAACCTCTAATTTAGGTCTTAATTCTTTCTTGATAATACCTTTTGGAGTTCTAATATTATTATCTTTAAAGGTTTCTTTTCTTCCTCCTTTGAGTGTTCCTAAATATTTATCAAAAAGTTTTTTCGATTTATTAACATCAATATTTCCAACAAAAATAAATACAAAATCTTGTGCATTATTAAATCTATCGGTATAAATATTGTATATTTTTCCATAATCAACCTTATCCAAAAGTTCTGAATTAAAAGGTTTTACACGAGGATGATGATTTGCCATGGTAACAACAACCGTATCCATAAATCGCGAATTTGGATCTAAACTTTTATTTTTAAAGAAAGCTTTAATTCTTTGCATATATGCAGAATATGCAACCTCATCTTTTCTTGGATTTGTGAAATGAAGATGAGTTAACTGTAACATTGTTTCTAAATCTTTTGGTGTACAAGTTCCATTAAAACCTTCATCATTTTGGTCAATAAATGGGTTTAGTCTAACAATTTTTCCGGCAAGTTTTTTCTTTAACTCAATATTTGAAAAATCACCTACTCCTGACATTGAAATTATACTGTTTGAAAGCATTGCCGAAGGAACATCTTCATCCGGCACTAAGGAATAACCTCCAAAACTAAAAGCTGTCATTAAAACCTCATCATCTTTAAAATCTGTTGGTTTAACAACTACGGTTACACCGTTATCATATTTAATTTCAGTTATTCCATTTTTAGTTTTTTCACTTACAGTTTTAACAACAACATCCGGTAATACTAATAATGGTTCATCTGAAACTGTTTCTTCATAAGGAGTAACTTTTTCTGTTTTTGTTTTATCTATTATTTCAATAATTTCTTTTTCAGAAAACAATTCTTTTCCTTCTATTTCGGGTCCTGTAACTGTTGCAACAATGTTATCATCTGTTATCCATTCTTTTGCAAGATTATTAATTTCTTCCAACTTAATTGTTGGTAATGTTCTTTTAGTATATTCATAATCAAATTCTATTCCGGGAGCAGGTTCATTAGTTAAGAAGTTACTAAAATATTGCCACACATAATCTTCCGATTTAGTTTTATCCCTTTCATTATATTGTTTTTCGGTTTTAACCATATAAGTAGCCTTTGCTCTTTCAAATTCACCTTTTGTAAAACCAAATTCTTTTAATCTTTTATTTTCGGTAAGTAAAGTTTCTAAGGTTTGTTTTATTTTTCCCGGTTTTGCAAGAGCTAATGTATAATATGCAGCCTTTTTTCTTACAATATCACCATAATAATTAAATGCATATATATAAGGTGGATTAGCTTTTTGTGTAAGTTCATTTAATCTGTTATTAAACATTATTTGATATAAATTTCTATTCAGTAATTCACGATAGTAATTCATATCTTTATCTTTTGGTTCAACAATATCATGTTTATATATTAATTGAACTGTTATTCTGCTTGCCTCAGGATCAGTTGCTACTTTAACAAGAGGCTCTTTGTTGTTTGGTATATCAACAAAATATCTTTCTTTTGGATTTTTTCTTTTAGGAATATCTTTAAAAATCTTTTTAATTCTTTTTTCAATATCTTTTGGGTCAATATCTCCAACTATAATTAAAGCTTGTAAGTCTGGTCTGTACCAATCATGGTAAAAATCTCTTAAAGTTTTATATTTATGATGATCAATAACATCAATATCTCCAATAACATCATGTTTTACATACTTGGTACCATTGTACATTACATTTGCAGTTTGTTTACTAAGCCTAAAATCTGCATTTCTTCGGGTTCTCCATTCCTCATGAATTACACCTCTTTCTGCATCAATTTCTTTATCTTCCATAGATATAAAGCTTGACCAATCATGTAAAACTAACAATGATGTATCAATTACACCGGAACGTGTTGTCGGAACTTTTGTAAGCATATATGCAGTAACATCCCTAGAAGTAAATGCATTTACATTGTGCCCAAAAGCAACTCCATTTAATTCCATAAAATCAAGAACTCCTTTACCCGGAAAGTTTTTTGTACCGTTAAATGCCATATGTTCTGTAAAGTGAGCTAATCCATTTTGATCTTCATTTTCAAGTATTGCTCCAACATTATGAACAATATAATAATCTGCTCTATCTTTTGGAACCTCATTATGTCGTATGTAATACTTCATTCCATTAGGTAGAGTACCATAAATAACCTTCTTATCAAGAAGAAGTTTTCCGCCTTTATCATTTGTTTTTTGTGCAAATCCTGAAAAGAAAAATGCAATGATAAATAATGTTAAAATAGGTTTTTGCATAATAATTTTTTTATGTTTAAAAATAAAGTCAAAATTAACTATTAAAATTTTCAACAAAAAATATATTGATAAAATGATAGTTGCAGTTTGTAGGTAATTATGAGCAAGTTAAAGTTAAATTCAAAACAATAAAGATCTTATAATTATGATTTAATAAAATGAATAAAATTTTTAATTTAACAGCTATAACAAAAATATATTTATCTTTGCTTTCTATATCTTCTAAAATAAAGATTGGCTACAAAATTTAAAATGGCAAAAAAAACAACAAGACGAAAAACATCGAAAAAGAAATCTGTTTCAATAAAAAAAAGAATAGAAAACAAAATCCAAGACAAAAAATTTAGAACATATTGGGGATTGTTTTTTATTTTGCTCGCAATTTTATTGGCAATTTCTTTTGCATCATCAATTTATACATGGGAAGACGACCAAGACATATTGTATTTAGATTGGTTTGATTACTTATTTAACTCTTCAATAAGTTCAGAAAAC
>JAADEE010000221.1 GCA_013153575.1 Chlorobiota bacterium | reverse complement strand
TGTTCCGTTTTTGTTTGTTTTTCCTTTTTTAAATCTTTTGAAAAGATTTTCCGGAACAATATCTGATTTGTTTCCGTGATTACTTATTTTAACAAAATAATTGTAAATTTTAATATTAATTTCGTTTCCTTTTTTTGTGTGAGCAATTGCGTTTTTTATTAAGTTTGATATTAAAACATCTAACAAAACAGGATTAATTTTTATGTAAAATTCTTCTGCTGAAAATTTTAAATTGAATTCTCCGGCTTCAAATAAAATGTCAAAGTTTTTTATTATTTTATTAACTACATTTTTTATGTTAAGAGTTTGGTTTTCATTGAATTGATTATTTTCTATTTTAGAAATCATTAGCAATGATTTGTTTAATTTTGAAAGTCTTTCAGATGTATTTAAAATTGAAAAAATTAGTTCTGCATCTTTTTCTTTTATATTTTCTGATTGTAAAAGAAGTTCAGCTTTACTTTTTATAATTGCTAATGGTGTTTGTATTTCGTGTGATGTGTTTTCTGTTAGTTCTTTTAGGTTCTGAAAATCTTGCCTTATGCGTTCTGTCATTTGTAAAAGAACATCTTTTAGTTTGTTAAATTCATCTATTTCAGATGTGTTTAGGTTTAGTTTTTTTCTGCTGTTTATGTTGTAACTTCTAACTTTTTTTAGGTTGTCAAAAAAATCAGACCAAACTTTAACAAAAATAAAACGGTTTAAAATATAAATCATACCCAAAAAAATCACTACCATAATTATTGATGCAACTGTAATTTTTTCAATTAAGTTGTTAGATGACAGCATTGATTTGTATATTGTTACAAGGTATCTTTTATTTTTTATATTTGTAGTAAATGATATTGATTTATATGGAATGTATTTTTTTTTAAGTGTGTTAAATAAAACAGTGTCTTTTATTTTTTGTTGTTGGTAAATGTTTGGTTTTATTTCTTTAACAGATATGTCTTTATTTATGCTTATGCTGTTAATTATATTTTTGTTTTCTTTTATTTTCTTTTTTAGTGTAAGAACATCTTCTTTAAGCTCGTTTGTAACATGTTTGTTAATCATGTGTTTCAGGACATAGAAAAAAGTAATATTTCCTGCCATGAAAATAAATATACTTACAGTTATTATAAGCAGACTTGTTTTTGATAGAAGTTTCATTCTGTTAAAAATTTATATCCTACACCGTAAACTGTTTTTATGTAGTCTTTGCTTCCTGCATCAATAATTTTTTTTCTTAAATTTTTAATGTGTAAATAAACAAAGTCTAATGAGTTAAGAACGTCAACATCTTCTCCAATAAGGTGTTCTGCAATTGATGTTTTAGAAATAACTTGATTTTTGTTTGTCATTAAATAGTACAGTAAGTCAAATTCGCTTTTTGTAAGTTTTAGTAATTTGTTATTTATTTTTACTTCGTGCGAGTGTAAGTCAAGTGATATTTCGTTTACTGTAAGAAGGTTATTTCCTTCGGATTTTAATCTTCTGATTAAAGAATATATTCGAGCTTTAAGTTCAGATAAATGAAAAGGTTTTACAAGGTAATCATCAGCACCAAGGTTTAAACCTGTAATTTTATCGTCTAATGTATTTCTTGCAGAAATTATAATTATACCTGTTTTATTTTTTTTGTTTGATTTTATGTATTTTATAATATCTAATCCATTTCCGTCGGGTAAACCAATATCTAAAACAATACAGTCATATTCATACATTGCATAAAAATCTTCTGCTTGTTTGAAGTTTTCAGCAAGGTCGCAATTAAATTTCTCACTTTCAATTAAGTATTTTGAAATTGATTGTGCAAGTTCCTTTTCGTCTTCTACTAATAAGATTTTCATGGTGTTTATGTTTTGTATGTTTGTTTTTATAGTATCATTACTGCTAATGAAACGCCAATGAAAGTTCCGATTATATAACCTAAAATTCCGGTTAAAATTCCCGGCATTATAAGTCGTTTTTGTCCCATTGATGCAGCCATAGGAGCAGCAACTGATGGTCCCATAACGTTTGCAGCTGATGCAATAACAACTTCGTAAACATCTAATTTAAATAGTTTTGCTAATGCAGTCATGAATATAAAGTGGAAAATTAAAATTACAGAGTAAAATAGTAATACCGCAGGTCCTATTTGGAAAATTTGGGTTAAGTTTGTTGCAGCTCCAATTACAGCAAGGAATATATACATTAGCCATAAACCTATTGTAAATGATGTGTCAGATATGTTTTTAAAATATTTAGGAAAAATATTTACTGCTAATACAGAAAAAATAGTTATTAATAAAATGCTTAAATTTAATTCTGTATTCATTAACTTTTGGATGTATGGGGCTAAAAATGTACTACTTGCAACAATTAATGCTGCTGTAAATATAGATACTGCAATTCTTTCAATTGTAATAGGTACGGTAGTTTGTGTATTTATTTCTTCTTTTGTTATTTTTTGAGTTTTGTTTTTTCTTTTTAAATAAAATCTTGATAAAAATGATAAAGATGGAACAAGAACTAAAAATAAAGTAAATAAATTTGAAACAAGGTTGTCAACAGCAATAGTGGCTGTAAATAAAGGGTTTGTGCTAAAATTTAATATTTCGGCAGTTGCAATAAAATTAACACTTCCTCCAATAAGTGTTGCCGCAATAACACCTGCGGTTTTGTTTGATGCTGCACCTAAATCTATAAGCCAAAATGCTATTAAACTTCCTAAAACTACACCTATTGCACCAATTATATAAGCAATTAATAATTTGCCACTTTCTTTAATTATTTTTGTTATGTCTGAACTAAAAAGTAATAATGGAATTGCTAAAGGTATGAAATAATCAAAAACCATATCATAAACAGCAACATGCACATTTGGGTTCGATGCAACAGGTATTACACCTGTCATTGATAAAATTGACATAGAAATCATTGTTACCAATATGCCGGATAATTTTCCGAACCATTTTTTATGTTCAGAAAAGATACCAAAAGCAGCAGCTCCGCTTACAATTGCTAATATTATGAAATTATTTGATGGGCTGATTATAGAATCCATTATTTTTTTGTTTAGTTTTTCAAAGTTAAATCATTAATAACCAAAAAACAAAAGTATGTTTTAGTTATTTTTTATGAATTTAAATGATTTTTTTACATCATCAATAATATTAACAAAATAAATTCCTTTAGGATAATTTGAAATGTTTAATTTAAAAGTTGTTGATTTTGATGTTGTGTTATAAAATAATTTTCCGGAAACATCAAAAATTTCAATTTCATAATTTTCTTGCGAATTATTTTTAATTGTTAATATATCAGAAACAGGATTTGGATAAAAGCTTATATCATTTTTATCTAAATCATTAATGTTAACAGATAATTCATTCCAAGTGTATTCTTCTTTTATGTAGTTTTGCCAA
>JAADEE010000138.1 GCA_013153575.1 Chlorobiota bacterium | reverse complement strand
TTATAGAAAATTATTTTTTCAGAAAGTATAACTCTCCAACTTGCAGGAAAATCATCTTTAGGTATTTTCCATGCATTTTTCTTTTTTATATATCTTATTAAAATTATTATAAGAAATAATATTATTACTAATGTTATTTTTTCGTACATCTTTTATATTTATCTGATTTTTAACAAATATATTAAATTTGTAATGTTTTGAAAACAATTTTCATATATTAGCATCAATGATTAAGGCTTTTTAAATTTCATATTAAATGAACCTAAAAAAAGAATACGACTACATCATAATTGGTTCCGGTTTTGGAGGTTCAGTTTCAGCATTGCGACTTTCTGAAAAAGGATACAAAGTGCTTGTAATTGAAAAGGGAAAATGGTATAAAGATAAAGATTTTCCAAAAACAAATTGGAACTTAAAACGTTGGTTATGGATGCCAACATTTAGATTATTTGGTATTCAAAAAATAAGTTTCTTAAGGCACGTTTCTGCAATGAGTGGAGTTGGTGTTGGGGGAGGTTCTTTGGTATATGCCAATACTTTGCCAAAACCTAAAAGTCCGTTTTTTAATCATGGTTCATGGGCAAAACTTGCCGATTGGGAAAAAGAACTTGCACCTCATTACGAAACTGCTTGGAAGATGCTTGGAGCATCAGAAAACAAATATTTTGGAGAAAGTGATTTAGCTTTTAAACAACTTGCAAAAGAAATTGGGCAAGAAAATAAATTTAATACTGTTAAAGTTGCTATTTATTTTGGCAAAAAAGATGTTACGGTTGAAGACCCTTATTTTAATGGCAAAGGACCAACAAGAACAGGTTGTATTCAATGTGGTGCTTGCATGACAGGTTGTAGGCATAATGCAAAAAACACTTTGGATAAGAATTATTTGCATCTTGCACAACAACTTGGTGCTGAAATTGTTGCAGAACAAGAAGTAACTGATATTATTCCGCTTGACGAAAAAAACGGAGCAACAGGTTATGAAGTTATTTTTAAGCAATCAACTAAATTATTTAAGAAAAAACAAAGTGTAAAAGCAAAAGGTATTGTTTTATCAGGTGGTGTGCTTGGTACAGTTCCACTTTTGTTGAAACAAAAAAAGAAAAACTTGCCAAATTTAAGTGACAAAGTCGGAAATAATATCAGAACAAATAATGAGGCTTTAATACTTACAGTTACTTCTGACAAAGATAAAAACATGTCGGATGGAATTGCAATAGGTTCAATTATTGAAATTGATAAAAATAGTAATATTGAACCTGTAAGATATGGCAAAGGTTCAGGATTTTGGAGGCTTTTAGTTATGCCAATGGTTAGTGAGAAAAACTTTTTTTTGCGAATTTTGAAATTGTTTACAATTCCTTTTTCGTCACCTTTAATGTGGCTTAAAATTTTATCTGCTCCTAATTTTGGAAAGCAAACTTCAGTGATTTTATTTATGCAACATCTTGACAGCACTTTAAAATTAAGAAGAAAATTCTTAAGAACAGGAACAAAAATTGAGAAAGGGAAAAATCCTACGGCATTTATACCCGAAGCACATGAAGTTGCTCATAAATACGCCAAAATTATAAATGGAAAGCCAACAGTTATGTTAACGGAAACTATCACGGGTATTCCATCAACTGCACACATTTTAGGAGGTTCTGTTATGGGTAAAGATGCAAGTGAAGGTGTTATTGATAAACACAACAAAATTTTTGGCTATGAAAATATGTATGTCTGCGATGGTTCAATGATTTCAGCAAACCCCGGTGTAAATCCTGCTTTAAGCATTACTGCAATTAGTGAGAGGGCTATGAGTTTTATTCCTTACAAAAAGTAGTATCATTAACATTATCTACCTTTAAATAAATATCCTTTAATTTATCTTTAAGATGGGTACTATCGGGTTTTAAACTTAAACAAACACTTAAATCTTCGATAACTTTTGGATATAATTTTAATTTTGAATTTATTTTTGCTCTTTCAATTCTAAATTCATAATTATTTGGTTTATTGCTTATTAAAGTATCATAACAAAAACTTGCTTCTTTATTTTTGCCTTCTTTAAGGTAAGTCATTGCCCTTAATTTTGTATATTCTCTTTTATACCTTTTATCATTTCTTTTATCTGAAATAATAAAAACACTATCGTATTTATTCACATAATAATAGTAATATGCAAGACTTAATGTGGCATAAGGATTATTAGGTTCATAAAAAAGAGATTTTTTTATATCAAACAATGCTTTTTCGGGCATATTCTCTGTTAAATAATAATTTGAACGAGCATCGTAAGATGTTTTAGAATCAGGGCAATATTTTATTGAATTTGTCCAAAGTGTTTTTGAATTTTTCCAATCATTTTTAATGTATGTATAACTCATAAAAGCAAAACTTATAACAATTAATGATAAAAAAATCCAAGTTAAATATGCTTTATTAAATATATGTTTAAACTTTTCATTTTTATAAAAAATTAAATAAAAAAATGAAAAAGCAATTCCTATATAAGGCACATAAGTATATCTTTCAGCAACAATTGCACGTGAAAAAGCAACAATATGTAATGTTAAAAATATTGTTGATAAAAAAAACAGCAAACCAAATATTAATACTCTGTTTTTTTTCTTAATAATTGAGTAAATTACAAAAATTACTAATCCAAAAGTTAAAATTGTATAAATGTAATAATAAAAAGGTATGCTCGAAGGAGTATCATGAAACATCGACAAATTAAAAGGAAAGAAAAAACTTCTTAAATAAAATATAATGTTATAAGAAGAATAAATAACTTTCTGATAAATTGCAAAATCGTGATGCGAAACTGAAGTTACTCCTTGACTTTTTAAATTTATTAATCCAAAAATTAATGATAAAATAAAAAACAATGTCTTTGATGTAAATTGTTTTAATGTAAACCTGCCTTCTAAATAATAATCTAAAACAACTAAAACCACAGGAAAACTAACAGCAGTAGGTTTTGAAAGCAATGACAATACAAATAAAACATAAGTATAAACTAAATAATTTGCATTTTCTTTATTTTTATAAAACAAATAAACTATTAATCCGGCTATATAATAAAATGTATATAAAACATCTTTTCTTTCAGAAATCCAAGCAACAGACTCAACATGTAAAGGGTGAATTGCAAATAATAAACTTGTTATAAATGCCAAAAACAATTTTCGTTTTGAAAGCAAAAAAATAAAGAAAAAAACTAAAATAGAATTTAAAATATGCAATATTACATTATGAATGTGATAAGCCGAAGCATTAAGTTTCCAAAAATGATAATCTAATGAAAGGGAAAGCATTGTAAGAGGTTGAATATTTCCGGCAACTTTTGTATGAAAAAAATCAAAGAAATTATCTACACTTAAATCTTTAATCATCTCATTATAGGTTA
>JAADEE010000114.1 GCA_013153575.1 Chlorobiota bacterium | reverse complement strand
TAAGCAAAAAAATTTGTTTTATAAACCTAATGTTTACATTTTTGAAAAATAAACAAATTAACAAAAAAATGACAGGAAAATTAGTGGTATTTTCAGCTCCTTCGGGTTCAGGAAAAACAACAATTGTAAGAGAAATATTATCTGACAATAAATATAAATTTGAATTTTCAATTTCAGCAACAAGCAGAAAACCAAGAGGTAAAGAAGTAAATGGTAAAGACTATTATTTTCTTTCTGTTGAAGAATTTAAATCTAAAATTAAAAATAATGAGTTTATTGAATGGGAAGAAGTTTATAAAAATCAGTTTTACGGAACCTTAAAAAGTGAAGTTGAAAGAATTACAAACAAAGGAAATAATGTAATTTTTGATGTTGATGTTGTTGGCGGAATAAACATAAAAAAACAATATACTGAAAAATGCTTAACAATTTTTATAATGCCACCTTCAATTGAAGAACTTGAGAAACGTTTAAGACATAGAGGAACTGAAACAGAAGAAAATATAAAAAAAAGATTAGCAAAAGCAGAAAAAGAAATGACATTTGCTGATAAATTTGATGTTGTAATTGTTAATGACATTTTAGATGATGCTGTTAATGAAGTTAGAAAAACTATTGAAAATTTCCTCTCTAAAAATTAGGAAACATTAACAAATATCATTGTTCATATAATTTAAAAATTCATATATTTGGCACATAAATTTTAAAATTTCAGTTGCCTGAAAAACAAACAAATACAATATGAAATTATATACCAACAATGTAGTAAAAAAATATGGTAAAAGAACTGTTGTTAAAGGGGTTTCGCTTGAAGTAAACAAAGGTGAAATTGTTGGTCTTTTAGGACCAAATGGAGCAGGAAAAACAACAACTTTTTATATGATTGTCGGTTTTATAAGACCAAATTCAGGAAATGTTTTTTTAGATAACCACAATATTACAAAATTACCAATGTATAAAAGAGCAAAAATGGGAATTGGTTATCTTCCTCAAGAAGCATCTGTTTTTAGAAAACTTTCAATTGAAGACAACATAAAAGGTATACTTCAAATGACAAATCTTTCAAAAAAAGAACAAAATGAAAGAACAGAGCAATTACTCGAAGAATTTAGTTTAACCCATATTAGAAAAAGTTTAGGAATTCAACTTTCAGGAGGTGAAAGAAGAAGAACAGAAATTGCAAGAGCACTTGCCATAAACCCTGCATTTATTCTTCTAGATGAACCTTTTGCAGGAGTTGACCCAATTGCTGTTGAAGATATACAAGGTATTGTTGCAAAACTAAAAGAAAAAAACATAGGAGTTTTAATTACAGACCACAACGTTCATGAAACTTTAAGAATAACTGACCGTTCATACCTTCTTTATGAAGGAAATATTTTAGAAGCAGGAACAGCAGAAGATTTAGCAAATAATCCTGAAGTTAGAGAAAAGTATTTAGGTCAGAATTTTGTATTACGATAACAATTAACACTTTAAATAAATTCAAAAATAAAAAAATGTCAAAAAGAACTATTGTTACATTGCCGGGTGACGGAATAGGAAAAGCCGTACTTGATGAAACTTTAAGAGTATTAGATGCAGCAGGTTTTGAAGCTGAATATGTTGAAGGAGATATAGGTTGGGAATTTTGGAGAAGCGAAGGAAATCCACTTCCTCAAAGAACAATTGATTTAATTGCTGAACACAAAATTGCATTATTCGGTGCAATAACATCAAAACCAAAAGATGAAGCATTTGAAGAACTTGCTCCGGAACTTAAAGATAAAGGTTTAATTTATTCAAGCCCAATTGTTGGATTACGTCAACATTTTGGATTAGAAATTTGTGCAAGACCATGCAAAACATATAAAGGTAATCCACTTAACTTTATCAGACGCGGAAAAGGAAATGACATTGAAGAACCTATGGTTGATGTTGTAATTTTCCGTCAAAATACTGAAGGTTTATACGGAGGTGTTGAATGGAGCAATCCTAACAAACAAGTTTACGATGCTTTTATGTCGCACCCTAAATTTAAAGCAAACTTTGGTGATGTTCCTGTTGAAGAAGTATCAATATCTACAAGAATATTCTCAAAAGAAAGAACAGAAAATATTTTACGTGCTGCATTTGATTATGCAAAAAAATACGGATACAAATCTGTTACTTTAGCAGAAAAACCAAATGTAATTCGTGAAACATCAGGTATGATGTATAAAATGGCATTACAAATGCAAGCAAATGATTATCCTGAAATTGAACTTTGGAATACAAACATTGATGCACAAATGATGTGGTTAACAAAAAATCCTGAAGACTACGGAGTTATAGTTGCAGGAAATATGTTTGGTGATATTGTTTCTGATGGTTTTGCAGGTTTAATAGGAGGACTTGGTTTTGCATGTTCAGCACAATGGTCGCTTGATGGAGTTGCTGTATTTGAACCAACACATGGTTCTGCTCCAAAATATGCAGATTATGACACTTCAATTGTAAACCCAATTGCAATGATTGAATCGGCATGTATGATGCTAGATTTCATTGATGAAAAAGATAAAGCTGATAAAATTAGAAAAGCTGTTGCTGAAGTTATTGAAGAAGGTAAAACAAAAACCTACGATATGATGAAAATGAGAGGCAAACCTGATGTTATAAACAAAGGTGCTGCTTCTACAAAACAAATGGCAGATGCTATAATTGCTAAATTATAATATTTTAAGGAAATAAAAAAGTCAAGGCTTCACTTAATAAATACACACTAAATTACATTATTAAAATTTATATGTTTTATAATAGTGAAACCTTGATTTTCAACTAATTCCTTTTTTAATTGATTTTATATGACAAAAGAAGTACAAGAACTTTGGGGCGAAGAACTCGCTTGGATAAAAGATACAAAATTACGCGAAGCAACTGCAAAAACATGGGAACTTGCTCTTGAAAGAAGTGTTCTTAATGCAGAAGACTTAAAACGTATTCCGTTTACTTTACTTGTTCCAACAAAAGTAACTTTTATGGAACATAAAACATCTGTTGTACATATTGCAAAAGATGCAGGAAACCAAATTAATAAATTTTACCATGGAGAGCTTCCAGTTAACATGGATGTTTTAATTGCAGGAGCAATTCTTGCTGATGTTGGTAAATTACTCGAATATGTTTTAGATGATAAAGGAAATGCAATTCAAGGAACTTACGGAAAATATTTAAGACATCCTTTTTCGGGAGTTTCAATTGCTGAAGAATGCAATGTTCCTGCAGAAGTTTGCCACATTATAGCAACTCATGCAGGTGAAGGAAATATGGTAAAAAGAACTACAGAAGCATACATTGTACATCATGCTGATTTTATGACTTTTTTACCTTTTAAAGAAAGATTACAAGTTAGTTAAAAATAAAAAAAGCGGATTTTAAAATCCGCTTTTTT
>JAADEE010000108.1 GCA_013153575.1 Chlorobiota bacterium | reverse complement strand
CAATTCCGGTACTAACTTTAACTTTTTCAATGTTTTCTTTTAGTTCTCTTTTTTCTTTTATAACATTCCTGCTTCCTGTTATACCGGAAAAAGAACAAGACATTAACATTCCTAAAATAATTGCCATGCTTAATAATTTCGATGTTGTATTCATTTTTTTAATTTTTAGTTTATTAATTTTATTTCAAATTAAAGACGTATTCTTTTTTTTAATGTTACAAAAAATATTCTTAATTTACCTTATATCCGCAAGACTACATTTAACTATCTGATAGTCATCGCATCAATAGTTTTAATTATGTGATGGATATTTGCTGATAACTTTCTGTTTATTAACAAATTGATACGATGACTTACGGATTTTAGGATTTAAAAAATTCCTCCTTTTGATGATTTTTCTTCTTTTTTTATGTCTTTTTCTGTTTTTCGAATAGATTTTCCTCTGTTTAATCTAAAACTTATTTCAAGCATAAAAATATTCTTTAAAATATGCATATCTTGAATGTTTGTTTCAATATAACTATCTGTTTTTACATATGAACCTTGGTCAAAATCTAAACCATACTCAATTGGTAACATATAAAATGCCATAACATGCAATTTTCTTTTAAAGAAGTCTTGTTGAACAAACAATCCCCAAAAATCATTATTCCACTTATTATAACCTTGTGCAGTTATAAACTTATACATATTATTTTGGTAAATAAGTCCTCCAACTGTTCCGTGTTTTTTATTTATATATATTAATTGACTGTTCATTTTCCAGTCTGAAAAACTGTTTTCTATATTATTGTAAACAATTTTACTTGTAAAAAAGTTTGCACTTGATTGCCAAAAGAAACTTTTTCCGACAGGAACTGTAAGGTTACCTTTTATTCCTTTATGTTCATACTCTCCGGTATTGCTGTAATTGTATTCAAAAATACCATCATCGCGTAAAAATCCTGTTTTTGAAATATAATTGTTTGAAAAATGATAATATGGTTCAATGGTTGCTAAACCTTGTAAAATTTTAAATTTAACAGAAATTTTATGTTTTACAGACGGCTCCAAAAGAGGATTTCCTTTTTGAACTGTTTCAGCATCAATTATATACTCAAACGGATTTGCTTGTGAAATACTTGGATAATCACTTGATGAGCGATATTTAAACCTTATATCTAAAAACTTTGCAGGTTTATATTTTATATCAGCATAAGGTTGATAAATAAAATAGGTTGTACTTAAATCTCCTGATTTTGGTTGGCTTGTTTCAGCTGCTCCCCCTATTTTAATTCCTAACTTATCATTAAATTTATATGAATAGTATGCATAAAATTTATTTCTAAAATCAGTATATTCATAATTATCAGTAGTTGTTCCTATGCTATAAGTATTGTCTCTGTTTTTTGTGGTATTCCCATACCCTATTTGATAATTTGATTTTGCATTAATTGTATGATTAAATTCTACATAAAACTTTGTATTTGTATTATCGTTTGTTCCTATTTCTGTTCTTTGCAGTAAATTATCTTCATAATAATGGTTTATGTAATCTTTTGAATATTTAGAAAAAGTAAAATCAGCCTTAATAGAATTACTATTGTTAAATTTTCCTAGATAATATAGTGTGTGAGAATTTGAACTGCTTGTTGCATCATTATTATTTTCTGTATTAAGCTCATCAATAACAACACCATTCAAAATATATGTTGATTGTATTTTATTAATATTTTTTTCTTCATTAAAAAGAAGATCGTCAAAACTACTTTCAAAACTTATTGTGTGTTTTGGGTTTAAGTAATAATCTGCACCTATTGTAATACCATCGTTAATATTACTAACTTCTGTATTTGGTTTGTCATTAAAGCCTGTTTTTATAATTTCCAACCCTGTATTATATTTTTTTGTTGCCGTGCTAAGAATTTTTAAATCCATATAATTATAATCATACTTTGCATATAAGTTAACCTTATTATATGTGTAATTAAAATTAAGCGATGTGTTATTTATTGGCAACAAAAATTCAGTTTCCTCATTATCAAGGTCAGAAATTGCACGTTCTTCAACAGAAATTTCATAACCTTTATAATCATCTTTTAAAATAACATTTATTACGGCAGAATAACCTTCAAGAGCATATCTTCCACTTGGGTCGCGTATAACTTCTATTTTTTTTAGCCTTTCGGGTGTAAGGTTTTTAATATACTTTTGGTCTTTTTCAAGCCCGTTTACAAGAATGATAATATTTTCCTCTCCATCAACTTTTATTGAATTATTATATCTGTCGTAAGTAACTCCTTTTACCCTTGAAAGAACTTCTTTTGTGTTTGCGGCTCCTGTTTTTAAATCTTTTGTAACTAAATAAACATCTTTATCAATTAGGTTACTTTCAGTTCTGCCATTTACTACAACTTCCTCCAAAGAGTTGTCGGGTTCTAACTTAAAAACTCCAAGAAACTCCGAACCTGTTCTTACATTTACACTTACAGTATCTGAAACATATCCTATATACTCAATTAAGAATTTATATTTTCCTCTGGCAAGAGGTATTGAAAAAAAGCCTCCTTCATCGGTAACACCTCCTGTTAAAAGGCTATCTTTTTCGTTAAAAACAACTATTGAACAAAATTCAATTGGCTTTTTGGTTTGAGCATCTTTTACTTGTCCTGTAACACCTTCTTCTTTTTCTGCAAAGGCATAGTTTGAAATCAGCAAAATAAATATTGCTGTAATTATTTTAATCTTACTCATGGTTTCTGTTTTTTATGATTTCTCGTTAATATGACGAATATTATTTTTAAATGTTACAATTTTTTTGAAAAATATTAAACAATATAATCCTTATCCGTCTTTTAAAGACAGTTTGTAACTTGTTATAATTAAATTGTTTGTGCTTTTTTGGTTCCGTCGAACAAAATTATCCGACGGAGTATAGTTAGAATGTTATAAAATGAATATTATTTGTTTTAATAATCTTTATATTTTGCATCAGCGCCTTTCTTTACTGATATTGACATTCCACGAGTATTATTAATTGTAACTTCGGATTTATCTTTTATTTCAAAATCAGCTTCGGGTACTGTTCTGTTAATATTGTTAAGGTGAACTTCCGATTTATCTTCTGTTTTTAATTTTAAATAACGTGCTTCAAGACTTTGAACATTTACTTCTGATTTATCTTTTGTGTTTATTTTTAAAGTATCTGTTAATAAGTTATAAACATTAACATATGCAAGATCTTCTGTTTGAATGTTTTTAAGGCTCTTTGCTTTTAGTATTATTCTTTTATCATTATTCAAAGAAAGGTACAAAATATTGTCTTCAATTTTCATTTCTACATCTTCATTATTTTTAAAAACCATATTACTTTCAGAAAATTGCATTACTCCTATTGTTCCTTCACCTTTAACTTTTAATGTATTAAAACTTCCTAATTTTGTAACA
>JAADEE010000289.1 GCA_013153575.1 Chlorobiota bacterium | reverse complement strand
AAAAATCCAGTTTCTGTTTTTACTTCCAAAATCTATATATTCATTTAATTTTTGTTCAATAACTGATTTATTAGCAAATAATAATCTAGGATCTAAATTTCCTTGAATTCCAATTTCATGATTTAAAAGTTTTTTTATATCATAAATGTTTGTTTGCCAGTCAATTCCAATAAAATCGCAATGTTCAGGTGTAATTTTACTAACTCCTGTACCAAATCCCTTAGGGAAAAATATAAATGGAAGATTTAAACTTTTTGCTGTTGCTGATATTTTCTTTACAGAAGGTAAAAATAATTCATTATACATATCTGAAGGAATTAAACCTGCGTGAGTTTCAAATAGTTGAAATACATCAATTTTATGTTCAGCTTGTTTTTTCAAATATTCAATTGAAAGTTCTGTAATAGCATCAGTAATTTTTAAAGTTTCTTCTTTGTTTTGATACAAAAATTTAATAGCATCAGGAAAAGAATGATTTGTACTAATACCTTGAAGCATGTAAACTAAAACTGTAAGAGGTCCGCCACAAAAACCTATTAAAGGAATATTATCAGGACGTTTTCTTATAATTGCATCAATAGCATCATAAATATAATTAAGTTTGCTTGGGTCAGGATTTAATTTTTTAGATGGTTGGTCGTATTCTTTAAGAGGTTTCTCAAAAACAGGTCCTTTGTCTGTAAATTTAAGTCCCATTCCCATAGCATTAGGGATAACAAGAATGTCAGAGAATAAAATTGCAGCATCAACACCTAAATCATTAACAGGCAAAAGTGTAACATCAGCCGCTAATTCAGGGTTGTCCATCATTTGCCTAAATGAATATTGTTCTCTTAATTTTAAATATGAGGGTAATACCCTTCCTGCTTGCCTCATGAACCAAACAGGAGGTCTTTCGGAACTTTTTCCGTTTAATGTATTTAAGAATATTGAATTCATTTTAAAAATTAAAGTTTTTTTAATGTGTTAAGGTTTGCTTCTATTGCTTTTTCTATATCCTCATCAGTATGTGCATACGATATAAAAGCACTTTCAAATTGCGAAGGTGCTAAATATATTCCACCTTCAAGTGATAATTTAAAGTATTTTGCATATGTTTCTGTATTAGATTTCATAGCAGTTTCGTATGAGTTCACAACTTCTTCATCTGTAAAAAATAAAGTCATCATTGAACCAACCCTGTTAATTATTCCTTTTACTCCTGTTTTTGCAAGATTTTCTTTTATTCCTTCTTCAAGTTTTTTAGCTTTTCTGTCAAGTTCAGAATAAATGTTAGGATTAGAGTTTAATTCAGTAAGCATTGTGTAACCGGCTTGCATTGCTAATGGATTTCCGGATAATGTTCCTGCTTGATAAACCGAACCTGCAGGTGCAAGATTTTCCATAATTTCTCGTTTACCGCCATATGCTCCAACAGGCAAACCTCCTCCTATTATTTTTCCAAGAGTTGTTAAGTCGGGCATAACTCCAAAATATTCTTGTGCTCCTCCTTTCGATAGTCTGAAACCTGTAATAACTTCATCAAAAATTAAAAGTGCATTATGTTTATTAGTAATTTCTCTTAATTCTTTAAGGAAGTTTTTATTAGGAGGAACAACTCCCATATTTCCTGCAACAGGTTCTACTATTATTGCCGCAATTTCATCTTTATTTTCAGCAAATAACTTTTCAACAGAATTGATATTGTTATATTTTGCAATTAAAGTGTCTTTTGCAGTTCCTTTTGTAACTCCCGGACTATCAGGCAAACCAAGAGTTATTGCTCCTGAACCTGCTTTAATTAAAAAGCTGTCGGCATGTCCGTGATAGTTACCTTCAAATTTTATAATTTTATCTTTTTTTGTATATGCTCTTGCAAGTCTTATAGCACTCATTGTTGCTTCTGTACCTGAATTTACCATTCTAACTATTTCAACAGATGGTATCATTTCAGTAATTAGTTCAGCAAGTTTTGTTTCTATAATTGTAGGAGCACCATAACTTGTTCCTTTTTCGGCAGTTTTTTTTATTGCTTCAACAACTTTTGGGTATGCATGCCCAAGGATTAATGGTCCCCATGATGAAACAAAGTCAAGGTATTTATTGCCATCAATGTCATAAACATATGCACCTTTTGCGTGGCTAATATAAACAGGGTTTAGGTTTACGCTCTTAAAAGCTCTTACAGGAGAGTTTACACCTCCCGGTATGAATTTATTTGCTGTTTTGAATTCTTTTATTGAATTATTGAATTGCATTTTTTTATTTTTATAGTTTGTCAATTATATCTTGTGTGTGGTATGAAAGGATTATATCAGCACCTGCTCTTTTTATAGAAGTAAGAATTTCTTTTGCAGTTCTTTCTTCATCAATCCAACCTTTTGCGGCAGCAGCTTTTACCATTGAAAATTCTCCGCTAACATTATATGCAGCAATAGGAATGTTAAAATTGTCTTTTGTTCTTCTGATAATGTCAAGATAACTTAATGCAGGTTTAACCATAACAATGTCAGCACCTTCCATTATGTCAAGGTCAACTTCTCTTAATGCTTCGTCAGAGTTTGCAGGGTTCATTTGGTAGCTTGACCTGTCGCCAAATTGAGGTGCACTTTCAGCAGCATCTCTAAAAGGTCCGTAAAAAGCTGATGCATATTTTGCAGAATAAGCCATTATAGGCATGTTGTAATATCCAGCTTTGTCAAGTGCTGCTCTCATGTATCCTACACGTCCGTCCATCATATCACTAGGAGCAATCATATCTGTTCCAACACGTGCAAATGAAAGTGCTTGTTTTGCTAATGTGTCAAGTGTAAGGTCGTTATCAACATCACCATCTACAATTGTTCCGCAGTGTCCGTGAGTTGTATATTCGCAATTGCAAACGTCGGCAATTATAAATAAGTCGGGTAATTCTTTTTTTATTGCTTTAACTGTTCTTTGAACAATTGCGTCGTCGTGTGTTGCAACTAAACCATGTTCGTCTTTTTCTTCCGGTATTCCGAATAAAAGTATTGATTTTACACCTTTGTCATATAATTGCTTGCAGTTTTCAACCATCATATCAACAGAAAGTTGGTAGTTGCCGGGCATTGATTTTATAGGATTTTTAACTCCTTTTCCGGGGCAAACAAATAGTGGCATTACTAAATCAGCAGGACGAACTATTGTTTCTTCTACCATATCTCTTATGGTTTTATTTTTTCTTAGTCTTCTTAAACGTGTTACAGGGAAACTCATAATGTATTTGTTTTAATATTGTTTTTATATGTATTTAATATTTGTTCTAATTCATTTGCTAAAACTTCAATATTAGGAATTGAAGGTAAAAATAATGAATTTAAACCATATTCGTTTAATTTTTTTTCGGTTATATCTCCAATTGATATACAATTTAAGTTTTTAATATTTATGTTTTTTGAAATGTTATCAATTAAGCCACTTACTGCTGAT
>JAADEE010000003.1 GCA_013153575.1 Chlorobiota bacterium | reverse complement strand
TTATTTATTTGGTAGATAGTGCAGGAGTATTTTTACCTATGCAAGATGAAATTTTTCCTGATAAAGAACACTTTGGTAGAATTTTTAGAAATAATGCAAAAATGTCAGCAATGGGAATTGTTCAAATTGCTGCAGTAATGGGAAGTTGTGTTGCAGGAGGTGCATACCTTCCAATTATGAGCGATGAAGCAATTATTGTAAAGAATACAGGAACAATTTTTCTTGCAGGTTCGTATTTAGTAAAATCTGCAATCGGAGAAAACGTTGACAGTCAAACACTTGGAGGAGCAACAACACATTCTGAAATATCAGGAGTTGTTGATTATACTGCCGAAGATGATAAAGATGCTCTTAATAAAATTAGAAGTTTAATTGACAAAACTTGCAAAAGTAAAGCTAAATGCTGTTTGCAAAGAACTGAATCCAAGCCTCCAAAAAAAGACGAAAAAGAAATATATGGAATTTTACCAGACAGCCGAGAAAAACCATATGACATGCGTGAAATAATTGAACGTTTAGTTGATAATTCTGAATTTGAAGAATATAAAAAAGATTATGGAAAAACTTTGCTTTGCGGATATGCCAGAATTGATGGTTGGCCTGTAGGAATTGTTGCAAACCAAAGAACAATAATTAAAAAGAAAGGTGGTGAAATGCAATTTGGTGGTGTAATTTACTCTGATTCTGCCGATAAAGGAGCTCATTTTGTAATGAATTGTAACCAAAAGAAAATTCCGCTCGTTTTTTTGCATGATGTTACAGGTTTTATGGTTGGAAGTCGCTCAGAACATGGAGGAATTATTAAAGATGGAGCAAAAATGGTTAATGCTGTTTCAAATTCTATTGTTCCTAAATTTACAGTAATTGTTGGAAACTCATACGGTGCAGGAAATTACGCAATGAATGGTAAAGCTTACGACCCTCGATTAATTGTTGCATGGCCATCGGCAAAACTTGCTGTAATGAGTGGTGCAAGTGCTGCAAAAACTTTGTTACAAATACAAGTTGCATCAATGAAAGCAAAAGGTGAAGAAATTACAGAAGAAAAACAACAGGAACTTTTAGATAAAATTACAGAACGTTATAATAGGCAAACAAGCCCGTATTATGCGGCATCTCGAATTTGGGTTGATGCTGTTATTGACCCTTTGGAAACTCGAAAAGTTATTTCAATGGGAATTGAAGCTGCTTCACATAATCCAATTATAGAAGATTATAAAACAGGTGTAATTAGGACATAGTCCTAATTACACTTAATATTTAAAGAGATAATGATTCTTGAATTTCTTTAATTTGCTTATTCATATTTTTCAAGTTAAACATACCTTCTTGCAAATCATTTAATATTTTTTGTTTTGAATCTGTAAATTTACATTTCAAATTATTAAATAAAACTTGATAATATTCAATTCCAGCTTGTAAATTATTTGAAAAAGAAGACAAATATCTTACTTGTTTTTTAGTAATATTATCTTTTGTTTCTTGAATTTTATTTTTTAAATAATCAAGATAAAGATGCAATTCTTTTACATACATATTTGGTCTATCAGTTCTTTTTATAACATTTACTCTTCCATAAATATGACCAACTATTTCTTTTAAACTCATTCTTTTAGAAAAATATGCTAAGTTTGGTCCCGGACAAACAGAAATTCCGTCACCCTCAACTTGTGTATCTAACTTATTAGCTTTTAAAGCAGAAGTACCAAGTCCAACACAAATACACGATTTTTCAACAATTTTATCGAACCTAAACTTATATTCTTCCTTAGTTAAATTTTCTTTTTTAAGTTCTTTAATTTTTTTAAACTGATATTTTATTGATGCTGTACATACATTCTTTCCATTATCAGATTTATTAAGTGCCAAATATTCTTTTGGGCAAGAGCTTCCCGGACGTCCTTGTTTTATAAGTTCTAATTTTTCAATATCTTTCGTATTGTTTTTTAAACTATTAAAAGGTACGCCCAAAGGGGAAATATCACTAAGGTAAATATCATCTTCTTTAGCTTTTTCTAATTTATGTAAAGTTTCATCATCAATACTTGTTGCCTCAGGAACTAACATAAACGGACTTCCCCAACCAACAGAATCTATTCCATAATAATCAATTAAAAAATTATGCTCTTCCGTTGTTCCAACACCTCCTTGTGCAGTAATTCTTAATGGCAAAACTTCCTTAGGAATAACTTTATTTTTTTCAGAAAGTGACGTTTTAAGAATATCGAAAACTTCATTATTAAGAGTTTCTCTGTTTTCTTTAAATTCTTCTAAAATAGGTCCTAAAAGGAAACCTTCGGTTGCAAAAGCATGACCTCCACAATTTAAACCGGATTCTATTCTAAACTCTGAAACCCACAATCCCTTCTTAGCCAAAAACTTGCCTTGAATAAGAGCTGAACGATAATCACTAACCTTTAAAACAATCTTTTTCTTGATATATCCATTCTTATCAGGAAAGAAATCATCAAATTGTTCAATGTAACTATAAAGTCTTGGGTTCATTCCTGCTGAAAAAATTACAGAAGATTCTAAATTACTATTTGCAAATCCTCTTAATGCAGCATGAGCATCATTATATTCAATAGGAAGTTTTTCACCTTTAAGGTAATTATCTTTATCAATTTTTGTCATGATGTTAACATCAATACTTCCCATTGATAAATTTTCTTTAACCCATTTTTTAATAGCATCTGTATTTATATGCTTGTCAG
Organism: Chlorobiota bacterium; assembly: GCA_013153575.1. Lineage (GTDB taxonomy): Bacteria > Bacteroidota > Bacteroidia > Bacteroidales > JAADGE01 > JAADGE01. The sequence continues at coordinate 725 of JAADEE010000003.1, read as the reverse complement.
TTAATGCTTTAAACTCTGCCTTAAGTTCTGAGCTATTCGGTAATAAATTAAGATATTCTTTAAGGTCTTTTACTTTTTCAGAAGTTACATTTTTTAGTTCTTCAAACTTATTTTTAGCAATATCATTTACTAAATTAAGATAAGAAGTAATTCTTTTAGCCCTAAAATCATCAATTTTTTCAGAAATTTCATTATAAAAAACTTCAAATTTTTCGCAATAAACTTTTCTTAATTTTTCAAGTAGAATATCATCTACTAATGAAATCGTAGAGTTTATCCCGTATTGAGCAACCTTAACAGGCGTATCAAGTGTGTAACCTATTCCTAAAACAGGAATATGAAATGAATGGTTTCTTGTCATATATTTATTATTTAATTGAAGAATAAAAATATCAATTGTTATTCTTATATTTGCCACAAATGTAAGAACATAAAACAAATAAACAGTTTAAATCCCTTTAACTTATTGTGTTTTAAGTTTTTTTAACAGATATTAATATATGGAAAGGTTTGGTTATTTATCATTTAGGTTTTTAATTTTAATTTTTAAGTTTATTCCGTTTTGGATGCTTTACTTATTGTCAGATTTTCTTTACTTCGTTTTTTTCTACATAGTGAAATACAGAAAAGATGTTGTTTTTTCTAATTTAAGAAATTCATTTCCTAAAAAATCAGAAGAAGAAATATATAAAATTGCAAAAGGCTTTTACCATAACCTTAGTGAT